>JAWQFQ010000129.1:0-25537 GCA_035967975.1 Scytonema sp. PMC 1070.18 | reverse complement strand
GGCTGGCTCTTTTTTCAGGGGACAATGAAAGGGCACACGTGAACGTTAATCGCCTAGCAGAGAGATCGACCTCTGTTCTGGTGGGGAAACTCCTCAGGATAAGCCGACTCGTAGAAAGAGGAAACCCAAGCAGTGATGTTTGGAATCCCCCTAATAGAATTAGGGGGAGGATGTCAATCAGAAATACTAACCAAACCTTGAACTTCAGAATCAGCCAAAGTCGGTGCAGTAAAAATACGTGAATATAAGCTCGTTGGTTGTTGTCCCGCAACCACTGGTAGCACAAGACGAGCGTGAGATGCAACATCAACCGTCTTCACATCATAAGTTTGTGTTGCCAACTTAGGATACAAGCCAATACCGATGATAGGAATTAACAGACAAGCAGTGATGAAAAGCTCGCGAGGTTTAACATCCAGTACAAACGCATCCAGCTTTAACTCCTCACTTTGCTTACCGTAGAACACTTCACGCAACATCGACAGTAAGTAAATCGGTGTCAAAATCACGCCTACTGCTGAGAGCAAGACGACAACAACTTTGAAGCTAGAACTGTAAACATCGCTGGTCGCAATACCGAGGAACACCATCAACTCGCCAACAAAGCCACTCATACCTGGTAAAGCCAGAGAAGCCATTGCACCTGTTGTAAACAACGCAAAGGTTTTGGGCATAACCTTAGCCATACCACCCATTTTGTCCATCATCAAGGTGTGAGTGCGTTCATAGGTAACACCAGCAAGGAAGAACAAGCTAGCTGCAATCAAACCATGGGAAACCATCTGTAGCATTGCGCCACTAATACCTACATCAGTGTAGGAAGCAATTCCAATCAGCACAAATCCCATGTGGGCTATGGAGGAGTAAGCCAAGCGCCGTTTGAGATTGTTTTGAGCAAAAGCACAGCAAGCACCGTAGACAATGTTTACTACACCCAAAACTGCTAGTACAGGAGCAAAGTAAACGTGAGCATCTGTCAGCATCTCCATGTTGATGCGGATGAGAGCATATCCACCCATCTTTAACAACACGCCAGCCAAAACCATTGAGCCAGGAGCTGAAGCTTCACCGTGAGCATCAGGTAGCCAGGTGTGTAGAGGGAAGATGGGAAGTTTTACGCCGAAGGCGATTAAGAAACCAGCGTAAACCAACAACTCGAAAGCTTTGGGATACTGCTTCAATCCCAAAGTTGTCATGTCGAAGGTGAAATTGTCTCCATAAAATGCCATTGCGAAGCCTGCAACCAAGATAAAGATGGATGCAGCAGCAGTATAAATAATGAATTTGGTAGCTGCATACCGACGCTTCTCACCACCCCAGATGGAAATCAGTAAATAGACAGGTACTAACTCGATTTCCCACATGAGGAAGAACAACAGCAAGTCTTGGGCGACAAACACACCGATTTGGGCGCTGTACATCACCAGCATCAAGCCATAAAACAATCGCGGCTTTTTGGTCACTTTCCAAGCCGCGAAAACTGCAAGAGTATTAATCAATCCTGTCAGCAGTACCAATGGCATTGACAAACCATCTACTGCTATAGACCAGTTTAAGCCTAACTGAGGCACCCAGGGGTATTTTTCTACTAGTTGGAATGCCGAACTTTGAAAATCATAGCTTTGCCAAAAGGCAACAATCATCAGTGCAAAATCCGCGATCGCCACTCCCAGACCGTACCATCGGGCAGTTCTACCCTCTTTGTCTGGGATGAAGGGGATGGCTACAGCAGCCACCAACGGGAAGAGGATAATGGTTGTTAACCAAGGAAACTCAAAAGCGTTCATCACTGATAATCATTTTGCATTTTTGCTTTTAATTACATTATATGAAGCAATAATTACTTTTGTAAACGTTATCCTTCTGTAAAAATCCAATCTTTAAATTTCATAAGAATAAATACTCAAAATCTTATCCGTTTCATTCTAAATGTAAAGTTTTGCAACGTCAATAAAAAACGGTAGCTGAGCTACCGTTTACAAAACTTAATACTAGCTATGTCTTAGGAGGGATAATTAGCGATGTAACTCTTACCTACTTAAAGAAACAGATAGATAAAGTAACTCGCCAGTGGGTTTAACACTACGGTTGACAAATGCCCAAACATCTACGGGTAAGCAGACGAGAAGAACAGTCGTCTTAAAGTGAGAAGACTCTTATTTTTACCTAAGGTTCCTAGTAAGCGTTATTTAGAAACCCGGTAACTCTTACGAAACCGGGTTTCTGTGCCCTCACGTGATGTTTTTTCCCACACCCTACCCCCTACCCCCTACACCCCAATTAAGCCTCTTGCACCTTGGGGATCAACAGCAAGCGATCGCACTTCAGTCTGAACACCCTCCGACTTCCAAGCAGATGCCATAGCAGAAACGACAGAATCAGAGTGTAAGGTATCAGTTAAAGCCAACAGCGTCGGTCCCGCGCCACTAATCACCATGCCATAAGCACCAGCATCAATAGCAGCAGAGCGCACCGTATCATAACCACGAATCAAAGATTTCCTGTAAGGTTGATGTAACTTATCTTGCAAAGCAGCACGCAACCAATCTCCCCTACCAGTCTCCAAACCTCTTAACAAAAGTCCCAAATGGGCGGTATTGAAAATTGCATCTGCACGACTCACCTGAGATGGTAAAACCTGCCGTGCTTCCTGTGTTGAAAGCTCAAAATCTGGAATCGCCACTACTAGTACAATCTCCCCACACCAAGGAATTTCACAAACTTCCCATGCTTGGTGTCCTTTGTGATTTGGCGGTTCGCTCTCCACTCCCATCGCCGCCAAACGACATCCCCCCAATAACGCTGGTACCACATTATCTGGATGTCCTTCCAAAGCAATAGCTAACTCCATCAACTGCAGCTGACTCAAAGGTTCTCCCGCCAGCAAATTTGCACCAACCAATCCTGCAACAATCGCCGTCGCTGAACTTCCCAAACCCCGCGCCAAAGGAACACCGAGACAAATATCAATTTGCACCGATGGAGCTAACAACTGTAAGTGCTCGTAAAACTTGACAAAAGCTTGATACAGTAAATTACTCTCATTTGTGACAACTCGTTGTGCCTCCGTACCCGTAACAGAGATAACCAATCGTCCGCTTGTCAGACGAGTGAACTTAAACTCGTTATACAAGGTTAAAGCCGCACCGATGCAATCGAAACCTGGTCCCAAGTTAGCAGTCGTAGCCGGAACAGTGACAGTAACAGAAGAAACAACAGACATTGGTTTATCTTAATTAATCGATCAACCAGCATCTCACAAATTGGTATACTTTGAGCGATTAGCACTTCAGCTATCAGGTTTCAGCCAAGAACTCATAGCTAAAGCTGGGTTTTTCCGGCTATGACTAAAACTAAGACTAGCTTAAGAATCCAAAATTTATTTAAAGTTTGTTTAAAAATCCAAATTTCTGTTATGTTAATTTTATAGGGAATCAATCAAATCCATCACCAACAGACCCCAAAAGTTAACGGGCTGGGGGAATGCCCAGCCCGTTGAAAAAAGCGGGCTAACCGCTATCTGGATGTAGGTTAACCCGTGCAGCTTTGGGAACGCGCAGAAGGATGTTTATTGTAATACCAACTTAACGTTGGCATTTTGCAGACCGCGCTGCTTAACTTCAGACAATGTCTTGTTAACAGCGTACTTTTGGTTGATGGAGTTGATTAATTCGGTCTGGTTGTGCTTCTTAGCAACGCCCCACAGGTCTGCGATCAGGTCAAAGGAACCGTCGCTGTTGCGAGACCAGCCGAGGTCATATTCGCCTTCGAGAACAGCAACGATGTCAGAACGAACGCGCTGACCGTTGTAACCGCGAACATCAGCCTCAGTTTTTACGGTGATGCCCAAGTCACGTAGGGAAGCTTTGAGGATTTCAGCATCGGTGATTTTGGTACGCAGAGTGCTAAAGTGAGACATTTGGGTTTCCTCCAATGAGAAAGTAGAGAAAGGACAACGGTTTGCTTTTATCGAAGCCGCGTTTACTAGCGCGGTTCTTTTATTTGCTAGCTTTGGCTGCTAGCCTTTCCCCCTGTGGTAGCAGGAGAAAGCTTTTAGAACTCCATTCGCTGATATTCAGCAACGGAGGCTGCGGCTGGTCTTGCTCGCTGTCTAGCCCAATCTCTAAGGGCTGTTACCTGTTCTTGCATCGTACGGGACAGCGGCAATGTTGCTTTAAGCGCAGCAATAATATCTAATTGAGTGAACTCCCGCTCTTGGGCAAAAGCCTCATACATCGCCGCAACGAGCGCTTGTTCAATTTCTGCACCGGAAAATCCTTCCGACATCTT
This sequence comes from Scytonema sp. PMC 1070.18, assembly GCA_035967975.1. Taxonomy (GTDB): domain Bacteria; phylum Cyanobacteriota; class Cyanobacteriia; order Cyanobacteriales; family Nostocaceae; genus Scytonema. The sequence continues at coordinate 21,247 of JAWQFQ010000129.1, read as the reverse complement.
AGCGAGTTGTTCCAAATCGAACCTCGTGATGTCTTCCCGGCGTTTTTTCAGGTGAATCTGGTATATATCCTGACGTTCTTCAGTCGTAGGCAGATCCACAAAGAATATTTCATCAAAACGACCTTTCCTCAAGAATTCACCAGGTAAGCGTTCAACTCGGTTAGCGGTCGCCATCACAAAGACTGGTGACTTCTTCTCTTGCATCCAGGTGAGGAAAGAACCGAATATTCGGCTGGAAGTACCACCATCGGAATCAGAAGACCCCGTACTACCAGCAAAGGACTTATCTAATTCATCGATAAATAAGATGGCTGGGGAAATAGACTCTGCCGTTTTTAAGGCATTACGTAGATTCGCCTCTGAACGTCCTACCATCGAACCATCGTAAACTCGCCCCATATCTAAGCGTAGCAGTGGTAAACTCCAAAGTCGAGATGTTGTTTTTGCTATCAGAGATTTCCCACAACCAGGTACTCCCAAAATAAGCATCCCTTTTGGCTGAGGTAAACCGTACTCTCTAGCTCTTTCAGTGAAGGCATTTGAGCGTTGTTTCAACCACTTCTTCAACTCTTCCAAGCCACCTACAGCATCTAGAGTTTCATCTTCTTCAATGTATTCTAGTATACCATTACGCCGGATAAGTTGCTTCTTTTCTGACAAGACTATATTAACTTCTTCTTCTGTCAGACGCCCTACTGTAACTTGTGCCTTCCGATATACCTTCTCAGCTTCATCCTTAGTCAATCCTAGAGCTGCTCTCAAAAGCTTCTCTCGTGCTTCTGTTGAGAGCCGTCGTCCACGATTTTGATCGAGATGAGTACTTAATACTTTATTTAACTCTCCCATGTCTGGCAGTGGAAAGTCCAAAACAACGACTTCCTTCTCCAGTTCGATAGGTACCTGCTGCATGGGGGACATTAAGATAATATTTTTATGCGTACCTTTAAAACCAGCGATCGCATCTCTTAACGACCTCGTTGTTGCAGGCGCATCTATAAATGGATGTAAATCTTTAAGAATAAATATACCTGGTTCTCTCTGCCTAATAATCCACTCTATTGCCGCTTCTGGGGAAACGGTATTATGTTGAGTGACATTCCGGGGCTGACCGTACTCCACGATGCCGTGCGTGACTGTCCAGACGTAAACTCTTCGCTGCGGCTTGGATGATTGAGCTATTGTAGAAATTGCCTGCTCAGCCCGCTCTTCCTCGGAGGTCACAAGGTAGATTAGAGGGTATTGAGCTTGAATAAGGATGTTGAGCTCTTCTTTCATACTTCGACCTACTTGAGACCTTTACAGACAGTACAGACATCGTTGTTGGTGGAGGGGGGTTATGAATTACGAAATTCATAATCCCCTACTAGCAAGGAACCAACTCTTCCTCGCCTTTTTGGTTAGTTTCTTCTCGTTCCACTTGATCGATGGATGGTATACGTTCTTGCCCAATAACCCCTGGTTGTTTGGCAAGCGCAACTAGTTCTCCATCGCGCAATACAAGTGAACTTTCGCAGTTGGGACAGGAATAAACCCTGTGAGTACTCCCGTAAGAAGTCTCTTCTACCAACTCAGAGTTTGCCAGGTAGAAAACTAATGCTCGCTCCGCAAGTTCTGACATCGGTTCAGAATCAACGGCTGAACGTATTTTTAATTTCCTGTGCAGCTCTGGCGACAAATACAAAGTGACCTTTTGCTTAGCTTGCATATAACTATTTAACGGTCTTACCCGGGTATGTATTTCACGATATCGAAACCCCCTGTTGATGTCAAGACGGTAAGACGTTTTGACGTTAGTTTTGTAATATTTCTTAAAAATAAGGGTGTAGAGTGTAGGGTGTAAGCTATGGGGAAAAAACATCACTACACCCCAAACCCCACACCCCATTCTTCATGGTTAGAGGTGTCACAAACCTGGTAGATTTAGCTATCAGCGAGTAAAAACTGTTGAAAATGAAAGTCCTGGTTATTGGTGGCGATGGATATTGCGGTTGGGCAACCGCACTATACCTTTCAAATCGAGGTTATGAAGTTGGTATTTTAGACAGCATTGTGCGACGGCACTGGGATAATGAGTTGGGAGTGCAAACTCTGACCCCGATCGCACCAATTCAACAACGCATCCAACGCTGGTACGATTTGACAGGGAAATCCATCGACCTATTCATTGGCGATATCACAAACTATGAATTTCTCAAAAAGGCGCTGCATCAATTTGAGCCCCAAGCACTCGTACATTTTGGCGAACAGCGTTCAGCACCTTTTTCAATGATTGACCGTGAACACGCAGTTGTCACTCAGGTAAATAACGTTGTTGGTACGTTAAACCTGCTGTACGCAATGCGAGAAGATTTCCCAGACTGTCATTTGGTGAAATTGGGCACAATGGGTGAATACGGTACACCCAATATTGATATTGAAGAAGGTTACATCACCATCGAACACAACGGGCGAAAAGATACCTTACCTTATCCTAAGCAACCGGGCTCCATGTACCACCTCAGCAAAGTTCACGACAGCCATAACATTCACTTTGCTTGTCGAATTTGGGGATTGAGAGCAACAGATTTAAATCAAGGCGTTGTCTACGGTGTCCTAACTGAAGAAACAGGGATGGACGAACTGTTAATTAACCGCCTTGACTATGATGGTGTGTTTGGTACCGCCCTGAACCGTTTCTGTATCCAAGCAGCTATTGGACACCCCCTCACGGTTTATGGAAAAGGAGGACAAACGCGAGGATTCCTTGACATTCGTGACACAGTGCGATGTGTTGAAATCGCGATCGCCAACCCAGCCGAAGCTGGTGAATTTCGTGTATTTAACCAATTCACCGAACAATTTAGTGTTGGTGATTTAGCGCTGATGGTGAAAAAAGCCGGTAATGCAATGGGATTAAACGTAGAGATTAACCATCTCGATAATCCCAGAGTCGAGAGAGAAGAACATTACTTCAATGCTAAAAACACCAAACTTCTCGATCTCGGCTTACAGCCCCACTACCTCTCAGATTCTCTACTCGATTCTCTGTTAAATTTCGCAATCAAATACCAGAAGCGAGTTGACAAAAACCAAATTCTGCCCAAAGTTTCTTGGTGGCGAAAGTAGGGTAACGCGCAAGCGTTCAGCACCTCAGCTTTGATAAGCTACAGCCATAGAGGTGTTTAACAAGGTACAAGAAATGCCCAGAAAATGAGTTTCCCGCGCTGAACTGCTGAGGTGCTAATAGCTGAACGCTGACGGTAAGGGATTTCCAAGAAATAGATTATCTATCTTGTGGTACGGGCGTCCCCGCCTGTCCTAGACAGGTGATGGACATCAATCCCGCACCACAAGAAATTTTGGGATATTTTTTATTAGGAAGTCCCTAAACCCATAAACCACTCTCAAGACTTGAAATCATGAAACCTCTTGCAAAAGTCGATTTCATATGCATGCATCTGCGTTCATCATGCGGTTAATTATTCTTATCAAAACTCTCAGGCTGTTTTATTGAATTTTAAATATGCGAATTGCCCTGTTTACCGAAACCTTTTTGCCCAAGGTTGATGGCATTGTCACACGTTTACGTCATACTGTCGATCACCTCCAGCGCAATGGGAACCAAGTGCTAGTGGTTGCTCCCGATGGCGGGATGACCGAATACAAAGGAGCCAAAATCTATGGAGTCTCCGGTTTTCCCTTGCCATTGTACCCAGAGTTAAAAATGGCGTTGCCTCGTCCTGCAATCGGCTATACTCTGGAGGAATTTAAACCAGACCTAATTCATGTGGTCAATCCAGCGGTTTTAGGGGTTGCTGGTATATTTTATAGCAAATACCTCAATATTCCTTTGATTGCGTCCTACCATACACACCTACCTCAGTATCTACAACATTACGGTTTGGCAATGCTGGAAGGGTTGCTATGGGAACTCCTCAAAGCAGCACACAATCAAGCATCTTTAAATTTATGTACTTCCACAGTAATGATGGAGGAATTGACGACCCACGGTATTGAAAGGGTAGACTTGTGGCAAAGAGGTGTAGATACAGAAACATTTCATCCGGAAAATGCTTGTCCACAAATGCGATCGCGCTTATCTCAAAATCATCCTAAAAGTCCATTACTACTATATGTAGGTCGGCTTTCTGCGGAAAAAGAAATTGAGCGAATCAAACCAATATTACAAGCAATCCCCGAAGCTCGGCTAGCATTGGTAGGTGATGGTCCTCACCGTCAAGCACTAGAAAAACATTTTGCCAACACCAACACTTATTTTGTCGGTTACCTCGCAGGTAAAGAACTAGCCTCTGCTTTTGCTAGCGCTGATGCTTTTATCTTTCCGTCCCGCACAGAAACATTAGGATTAGTCTTGTTAGAAGCAATGGCGTCTGGTTGTCCCGTCGTGGCTGCACGTTCAGGAGGTATTCCCGATATTGTCACAGATGGAGTCAACGGATATCTTTTTGAACCCCAAGCAACCGTTCAAAGTGCTATTGATGCAACTGTTCGTCTTCTACAAGAGCAACAAGAACGAGAAACTATCCGTCAAAATGCTCGTAAAGAAGCGGAGCGTTGGGGATGGGCTGCAGCAACATATCAGCTACAAACGTACTATCAGCAGGTAATTTATTCACAAGTGCCGACGGCAGCATAGGGATAGTTGGTAGTTAGTTGTTAGTATAAACGTGCTGAAAATCAGAAACCCGGTTTCTTTGAGAAACCGGGTTTCTCCGCACCTTAACTACCATTAATCGACAAGTATTACGTACTGTTGTGCATTTGTATAAAATATATTGTATTCTTTACTACTATCCACTAACCACTAACCAATAACAACTTCTACATAACATCTCACATAAAAAATTCCTATGGCAATTTTGAATACTGGCAGTGTTCTCGCTACATTAACAGAACTCACTCAGGTTAACCGTACACAAACCTTACTTCGTCGTGTCAAAGACCTCTCTGTTAATGAATTTGTTTGCTTGCTCGATTTTATAACAGCTGAGTTCCAACAGTTTTTAAGAGCAATTGAACTCATTAACAACGAAGCCCTAGAAACGATGCTGGAAAAAGTTCTAGAGGCAATTACCCTCAAAATTGGTCAAATCCTTCAAGCTCAGCATACCACAATTTTCCTTGTTGACTCCGATAAAGGTCAGCTATGGTCAAAAGTTCTTCAGGAAAACGTTCAAAAGTCAATTGAAATTCGGACTCCCATTAATGTTGGTATTCCCGGTCACGTTGCCAGTACAGGAGAATATCTGAACATTGCTCACACATACAATCATCCTCTATTCAGCTCAGAACTAGAGAAACAAATGGGCTACAAGATGCATAATATCTTGTGTATGCCAGTGTTAAGTAGCAAAAATCAGGTTGTAGCAGTCGTGCAACTGGCAAATAAAGCTGGGAATACTCCCTTTGATAGTGAAGATGAGGAACGGTTTCGAGATTTTGCCGCTTCTATTGGTATTATTTTAGAAAGTTGTCAATCTTTCTATGTAGCCGCTCGCAATCAACGAGGAGCAACAGCTCTTTTACGCGCAACTCAAACTCTCGGGCAAAGTTTGGATTTAGAAGCCACCTTGCAGATAGTCATGGAACAAGCCCGAATTTTGATGCAAGCAGACCGCAGCACTTTATTTCTGTACTGTAAAGAAATGGCGGAGTTATGGACTAAGGTAGCTGCAGCGGATGAGAAAACGATGATGGAAATTCGTATGCCTGCTAATAAAGGGATTGCAGGATATGTAGCTTCTACTGGGGAAGCATTGAATATTCCTGATGCTTATAAAGACCCACGTTTTGACCCAACGACAGATAACAAGACGGGATATTATACTCGCAATATTCTGTGTTTGCCAGTGTTTAATTCTGCTAATGAATTGATTGGAGTTACCCAATTAATTAATAAGCAGCAAGGGAGTTTTACCACTTCTGATGAAGAATTTATGCGGGCTTTTAATATCCAAGCGGGAATTGCTTTGGAAAATGCTCGCTTGTTTGAGAGTGTATTATTAGAAAAACAGTATCAGAAAGATATTCTGCAAAGCCTTTCTAATGCCGTAATTTCAACGGATATGGAAGGAAGAATCGTTACCATTAATGACGCAGCACTAGAGTTATTAGGCTGTCCTTTAGGTGAAGCTAACGGAAAAAATCACAAGCATCTTTGGGAACATAATTTGATTGGGAGATTGGTTTGGGAAGTTGTACCCATTGAGAACCTACAGTACAGGTTGGAAGATAGTCTAAAATTAGGTGCTAAACATTATGTCCCAGAACAAAGTTTAATGGTGGGGCTGTGTTTGGAGAGCAAGCAAGACAAATCTTTACAAGAACCACCTGTTTATATATTGGCAGTACGCGATCGCAGTAATCCAGAGATTTTCATTCCCTGGAATCAGACCTTAACACCGCATTCAGCATTAGTTCATAGGAACAACGTCCAGAAAATTGACCGCAGCATCAACCTGACTGTCAACCCATTAACTAACCCCGAAGGTGGAGTTAGGGGAGGAGTGGTGGTGTTAGAGGATATCAGTCAGGAAAAACGGATGAAAAGTACTATGTATCGTTACCTAACTCCTCGTGTAGCAGAACAAGTCATGGTGTTAGGGGATGATGCTTTGATGGTAGGTGAACGCAAGGACGTGACCATATTATTTTCTGATATTAGAGGATACACCACTCTTACAGAAAATTTGGGAGCCGCTGAAGTTGTTTCATTGTTAAATCAGTACTTTGAAACAATGGTCGAAGCAGTGTTTAACCACGAAGGAACTTTGGACAAATTCATTGGGGACGCGTTAATGGCTGTGTTTGGTGCGCCACTACCACTAACGGACAATCATGCGTGGAGGGCGGTACAGTCGGCGTTGGAAATGCGACAAAGACTAGCAGAATTTAATCAGCACAGAACGTTCCAAGAACAGCCGCAAATCCGGATTGGGATTGGAATCAGTTCCGGAGAGGTGGTCTCTGGTAATATTGGTTCTCAAAAACGAATGGACTATACAGTGATAGGAGATGCTGTCAACTTAGGTTCTCGCTTGGAAGATGTTACCAAGGAATACGGTTGCGACATTATTTTAAGTGAATTCACATACCAGTTATGCAGCGATCGCATTTGGGTTCGAGAGTTAGATAGAATTAGAGTGAAAGGTAAGCATCAAGCCGTTAACATCTACGAGTTGATTGGCGATCGCAACACTCCTCTAGACGCTAAAACTCAAGAATTTTTATCTCATTATCATCATGGACGTGATGCTTATCTTAATCGTAACTTTCAAAAAGCCATTCATTGCTTTGAAGCTGCCAAAAAAATCCGACCTCACGATCGAGCCGTTCATATTTACTTAGAACGTTCGTGTAAATACATACTTTATCCCCCAAGTCACTTCTGGGATGGAGTCTGGACAATGATGAGTAAGTAATATTAATGCGTAATTTGTCGGAACAAGTTACGTATTATCAATTAGTCTCATCTTCACCATTTTCATTATCTGAACGAAATGGGTCTTCTCCAATGTGTAGTTCGTGTTTTGAATGTTTCAACTGTTTCCAAAGATTCTTAACTTGCTCAAAGGCTTCCCCTGGAGGAATTTTTCCAGCAGTTTCTAAATTACAAAGGTAACTAACTCTTTGGGCGAATTCCTGTAAATTAGCGTTAAAAACTAGGTTTTCTGGCTTAACTTGACCATAGTATCGCCCACGAGGGTAGAGAAATTGGTCTTTGCTGTTGGTCATGAGTTTTCTCCTTTTATTTAAATTTCTTTTTTACTCTTTGAGGTGAATACCTGCAACTTTAGTGACTCCTTTTCTGCAAGATTATCTATTTAAATGAACCGCAAAGACGCAAACAGCGCAATCTGGTCGCGTCTCGTACTCCTTTGGGGAAACAAGCTACGTGGTAGCATCCCGGAGGGAAGAGAAGAAGGAAACTAACTATGAAGTCGATAATCTTGTAGCATCGAAGGGAGTAATACCAAATCTGGTTTTCATCGTTTTGATTATGAGTGTATGGAAGTTTTTGGAAAATTGCCAAATATAATGTATTATTCTATACACACTTGATTGATCATTTTAGCATTTCATTTAGTCAAAAAATATGACAGGTTTTTGTAAAGAGGAATACAGTTTTTTGTGATCAGGGAGTAAGGGGAGTGGAAGATTTTTTAGTGTATGCAGGTCGTGATGGCTACATATTGTAGATAAAATGGTTAAGCTTGAAAGCATCAAAGCTACCCCTCACAGAAAATTTGACCTTGTACCATGTCTGCTCATACGAAGTTATACGAAGGCAAAGCCAAAATCCTCTATAAGACGGAAGATCCTGAAATCTTATTGGCTGATTTTAAAGACGATGCAACAGCTTTTAACGCTCGAAAGAAAGGAAGTATTGACGGAAAAGGAATCATAAATTGTAGCATTTCTAGTAAATTATTTCAACAGTTGGAATCGCACGGTATCAAAACTCACTATATTGATAACCCAGCACCAAATCAAATGCGGGTGAAAGCGGTGAAGATACTACCATTAGAAGTCGTTGTCAGGAACATAGCAGCAGGAAGTCTATGTCAACAAACAGGATTGCCATTGGGTACTGAATTGAAGCGACCCCTAGTGGAGTTTTATTACAAAAACGACCAACTCGGAGACCCCCTGTTGACAAGCGATCGCTTGTTCCTGCTAGAGCTAGCAACACCGGAACAAGTGGATACTATTATCCATCTAGCATTGCAAATCAACCAGTTTCTCAGGGTCTTCTTTCAGAAGTGCGGCATTACTTTGGTAGACTTCAAACTGGAGTTTGGCGTTGATTCACAACAGCAGTTGCTGTTAGCAGATGAAATTAGCCCCGATACGTGTCGTTTGTGGGACAATGCCACAGGAGACGATCCCAATCGTCGGGTTCTGGACAAAGACCGCTTCCGTCGAGACCTGGGAAATGTAGAAAATGCCTATCAGGAGGTTTTACAAAGAGTGCTAAAAGCAATAGAAAGCTAAGGATGGGGAAGATAAGGAAAAATACATGACATTTGCGTACTTTTGCCTTTTGCAATTTGGCATATAAAGTAGAAAGGCAAAAGTAAGAATATTATTTTTACCTTAACCTTTTGTCTTTTCAGCATAATTGCCTTGTGATGGTGTGTGGACGTGAAGAGGAATTTAAATAAGATGCGCTTATCTCCCGTTTTCGTTACAGTAGTGGCGATCTCAGCCCCTGTGGGTAGTACCCTTAGTGCAAATGCACAAACCCCCAATAGTTCAGATTTAAAACCAATAGTAGAAGTCATTGTACCGACAACAGATCGGGAGCATAAAGTTGTGGGAGTCTTTCCCGCGTCCTCGGCGCTGATAGCAAAGCCAGAGATTATAGTTCCAAGTTATACAAAGCCGGTAACAGCACAAAATACTCAACAACTCCCTACTCAAGTTCCAGAAAATCAAAACATTCTACAACAACCTTCTCCTACTCAAACCCCTAGTAATACTGAGACGCAAGATAACATCAATCAACCTGCTCCCGAACTTGAGCAACAAACACAACCAACACCCAATCCTGAAATTCCAACGCCCGGAGCGAAACCTGAAGAAACACCAGCTCCGAATTTTCAACAACAGACACCGCCTCAAACTCCGGAAACAACCACCCCAGACCAGACAACCCCACAAATTCAACCAGGGACTCCAACAGACCAAGCTCCAACCGGAGAACCTCGCGTATTGGTATCCGAAGTTGTGGTTAGGACTGAAACCGGACAACTCTCACCAGAATTAGAAGACCAAGTTTATCGAGCAATTCGCACTCAGCCCGGAAGAACAACAACCCGTTCTCAGTTGCAAGAAGATATAAACTCTGTCTTTGCTACGGGTTTTTTCTCTAATGTGCAAGCAGTGCCAGAAGATACACCTTTAGGGGTACGGGTAAGCTTTGTTGTGCAACCAAACCCAATTCTCCGTGATGTCAACATTCAAGCAAATCCAGGAACCAATGTTCCCTCCGTACTTTCTGCTAATGTGGTCGATGAAATCTTTAAAGAACAGTACGGGAGAATACTGAACTTACGGGAATTGCAGGAAGGTATCAAGCAATTAACCAAGCGGTATCAAGACCAAGGTTACGTCCTGGCGAACGTGATTGGAGCACCCCAAGTCTCTGAAAACGGAGTAGTGACCCTGCAAGTTGCAGAAGGGGTCGTTGAAGATGTTCGAGTTCAATTCCGTAACAAAGAAGGTCAAACAACCAACGAAAAAGGAGAACCCATTCGAGGGCGGACACAACCCTACATTGTCACGCGAGAACTACAGTTAAAATCCGGACAAGTCTTCAACCGCAACGTCATCCAAAGAGATTTACAACGAGTCTTTGGACTAGGTTTGTTTGAAGATGTGAATGTTTCCCTTGACCCCGGTACAGACCCCAGTCGAGTTGATGTTGTGGTCAATGTTGTTGAGCGCAACAGTGGTTCTATTGCAGCAGGTGCGGGTATTAGTTCCGCCAGTGGTCTGTTTGGTACTGTCAGTTATCAAGAGCAAAACCTGAACGGACGAAATCAGAAACTGGGCGCAGAAGTGCAGGTAGGACAAAGAGAACTGCTGTTTGACCTCCGCTTTACAGACCCTTGGATAGCAGGTGACCCCTATCGGACATCTTACACAACAAATATTTTCCGCCGTCGATCTATTTCATTGATATTTGATGGTAACGACGAAGATATCGAGACTTTTAACGGAAACTTCGATGATGATGGCGATCGCCCCCGCGTGTTGCGTTTCGGCGGTGGCGTCAACTTTACCCGTCCCTTGTCCAGAAATCCCTACGAGCGATCGGTATGGACAGCATCAGCAGGTTTGCAGTACCAACGAGTTTCGATCAGAGATTCTGATGGCGATATTAGACCCCGAGGTATTCTTGAGGATAGCAACGACCCAAATGATATCATTGACCTCAGCGAATCTGGAGAAGGTAAGGACGATTTGCTCTTATTGCAATTGGGTGCAGCCCGCGACTTGAGAAACAATCCCTTACAACCCACCAGTGGTTCTTTCTTACGCTTTGGTATTGACCAGTCAGTTCCAATTGGATTGGGTAATATTTTCTTGACCAGATTGCGGGGTAGCTACAGCCAATATATCCCAATCGACTTCACCAACTTTGCTAAAGGACCAGAAACTCTTGCTTTTAATGTTCAAGCAGGAACGATCCTGGGTGACTTACCTCCCTACGAAGCATTCTCCCTGGGTGGTAGTAACTCCATTCGCGGTTATGAAGAAGGAGGTTTGGGAAGTGGACGCAGTTTTGTCCAAGCATCAGCAGAATATCGCTTCCCAGTTTTCTCAGTAGTCAGTGGCGTACTCTTTTTTGACGTTGGTTCTGACTTAGGAACAAGTACTAGAGCAGCTGAGTTACTTAACAAAGACGGTACAGGCTTCAGTTACGGTGTCGGAGTGAGAGTGCAATCTCCTTTAGGACCCATCCGTATTGACTACGGTATCAACGGCGATGGTGATAGCCGTATCAACTTTGGGATTGGGGAAAGGTTCTGATAAGTGTTAGTAGATAGTGGATAGTGGTTAGTGGAAAGATTACTAACTACTATCCACTATCTACTATCTATTAACAAAAAAATATGCAACATACTTTAGCTAGTGAAATTACTCAAACTGGAGTGGGGCTACATAGCGGTGTGACAACTAAAGTTCGGATAAAGCCAGCTGATGCAGGTAGCGGGCGCTACTTTGTTAGGGTGGATTCACCGGATACACCAATTATTCCCGCACAAGTCGCAGCCGTTAGCCAAACTGTACTTTCAACTCAGTTGGGTTCGGAAGAAGCTGGTGTCCGTACTGTAGAACATTTGCTTGCAGCCCTAGCTGCAATGGGAGTGGACAACGCCCGCATTGAAATTGATAATCAGGAAGTTCCACTTTTAGATGGTTCGGCAAAAGTGTGGACAGATGCGATCGCTCAAGTTGGCTTAGTGTCACAACCTCTCAATGAAGACAAAGTTCCCCTCACTATCTCTGAACCCATTTGGGTGCGTCAGGGAGATGCGTTTGTCTGTGCTTTACCAGCCCCTGAAACCCGCTTTAGTTACGGTATTGATTTTAATGTCCCCGCTATTGGTAATCAATGGCATAGTTGGTTGCTATCTACTGACAAAGCAACTGCAGCGGCTAGCTTCGCTAGCGAAATTGCACTTGCACGTACCTTTGGTTTACTACATCAAATTGAACATCTACGACAGTCTGGTTTAATAAAAGGTGGAAGCTTGGATAATGCGCTTGTTTGCGGTCCTGAAGGTTGGCTAAATCCACCATTAAGATTTGCAAATGAGCCAGTCCGTCATAAAATCTTGGATTTAGTAGGAGATTTGAGCTTGCTAGGTACTTTCCCCTGCGCTCACTTCTTAGCGTACAAAGCCAGCCATAATTTACACGTTCAACTGGCGCAGATAATTGAGCAATCAGTCGTCAGCCGTCAGCAGACAGTAGTCAGCAATCAGCCGTCAGCAATCAGCCGATAACTGAAAGCTGAAAGCTGAAAGCTGAAAGCTGATAACTGATAGCTGATAGCTGATAGCTCCAAACCAACAACGAAAATCCATTAAAGTATCAATGTCAACCGTCACCGATCAAGTAAACACCACCGATGTTACTCCAGAAGTGTCAACCACAGACCAGCCAAAACCGGACAACAACCCTGAATCTCAGGGAATTTTTAGCGTAGAAGATATTCAAAAGCTTCTCCCTCACCGCTATCCATTCGCGCTTGTAGACCGGATTATTGAATACGTTCCAGGAAAAAGTGCTGTAGGCATAAAAAACGTCACCGTTAATGAGCCTCATTTTCAAGGTCATTTTCCAGGACGCCCAATTATGCCAGGAGTGCTAATTGTAGAAGCAATGGCGCAAGTTGGTGGTGTTGTTTTGACACAACTTTCAGAAATGGAAGGTGGACTGTTCTTATTTGCAGGAATAGATAAAGTCCGTTTTCGCCGCCAAGTGGTACCAGGCGATCAGCTGGTAATGACCGTGGAACTGTTGTGGGTAAAACAGCGTCGTTTCGGTAAGATGCAAGCGCGTGCCGAAGTTGACGGTCAGCTCGCTGCTGAAGGCGAACTGATGTTTTCCCTAGTAGTCTAAAATTTTGCTCTTGTGGTAAGGGCACGACCGTGACGTGCCTTTACTGAATCCAATCAAAGGATACCAGTAAAATAAACAAGCCACAATAAAAATTTTCTCGATTTTTGACGCCCTCACACACAAGTAGCTCATCCGACTCCTTCGGCTACTAACACACAAACTCTCAGCACTCAAGACCTTTCTGGAGATGCACCCTTGAAAACGCTAATTCATCCTACTGCTGTCATTAATCCTAGTGCGGAATTGCACCCTACGGTGCAAGTCGGTGCGTATGCTGTGATTGGAGGGAATGTCAAAGTTGGTCCGGAAACAGTTATCGGCGCTCATGCTGTACTGGAAGGACCCTTGGAAATTGGAGCAAGAAACCAAATTTTTCCAGGTGCTGTCATTGGCATGGAACCTCAGGATCTCAAATACGCAGGCGAATATAGTTGGGTCAAAATTGGAAACGATAATTTAATTCGAGAATACGTCACTATCAATAAAGCGACTGGTGTGGGTGAAGAGACTCGCATTGGTAACGGTAATCTGCTCATGGCTTATGTCCATGTTGGTCATAATTGTGTCATAGAAGATTCTGTCATAATTGCCAATTCTGTATCTTTAGCAGGACACGTTCATATAGAATCGCGTGCAAGACTAAGCGGGGTTTTAGGTGTCCATCAGTTCGTGCATATTGGTAGTCTGGCAATGGTGGGAGGAATGGCACGTATTGACCGGGATGTCCCTCCCTATATGTTAGTAGAAGGAAATCCATCTCGGATACGCACTCTCAACCTTGTTGGGCTCAAACGTTCTGGTATGGACATGAGCGATTTCCAAATCCTTAAAAGAGCTTTCCGCATTCTCTATCGTTCGGAATTGACTTTTAAAGAAGCTATAGAACATCTCGAAGAGCTAGGAGAAACTCCCCAGTTGCAGCACCTACGCCGCTTCCTCCTGCTTTCACAAATGCCAGGAAGACGTGGCTTGGTTCCCGGAAAAGGAAAAGCTGCTAGTCAGGAATTATGAATTATGAATTATGAAATTATGAATTATGAATTATGAAATTATGAAATTATAAGTTATGAATTGATTTGGGTTTGAAGGATAATGCTTGTGGGGGTACTTACTCTAAGACGGGCGAGACGCCCATCCCACAAGATTAAACATCCTTATCTCGCCCATCAATCTTCAATTCATAATTTCATAATTCATAATTCATAATTCATAATTTCATAATTTCATAATTTCATAATTCATAATTCATAATTTCATAATTCATAATTCATAATTCATAATTCATAATTCTTCAATGCGTATCTTTATTAGTACTGGTGAAGTTTCTGGCGACTTACAGGGGTCGCTACTTGTAGCTGCACTCAAGCACCAAGCCGTTGCTACTGGGTTGAAATTAGAGATTGTGGCGTTGGGTGGTGAAAAAATGGTAACGGCTGGAGCAACATTGATTGGAAATACCACCCATATTGGTTCTTTCGGGATTGTAGAATCTTTACCGTTTGTCTTTCCAACACTTCAGATTCAACGCAGGGCGATCGCCTACCTCAAGCAAAACCCGCCTGATTTGGTGGTACTTATAGATTATATGCAACCAAATGTGGCAATAGGCAATTTTATTCGCCGTCATCTGCCCCAAGTCCCTGTAATATATTACATTGCACCACAAGTCTGGGTTTCCTCTGTTACAGCTAATGATGCAGAAAAAATCGTTGCTGTTAGCAACAAAATATTAGCCATTTTCCAAGCAGAAGCCCGTTATTTTCAAGAAAAAGGTGCAAACGTGACTTGGGTTGGTCATCCTTTGGTTGACAGGATGCAAACGTTTCCAAGTCGGGAAGCAGCACGTAGAAATTTTAAAGTATCAGATACTACTATCAATATAGCTCTTATCCCTGCTTCCCGCCGCCAAGAACTCAAATATCTCCTACCAGTGATGTTTCAAACTGCTAAGGAGATTCAATCCAAATTGCCTCAAGTCCATTTTTGGATTCCCCTATCTCTGGAAATATACCGAGAAGCTATTGAAAAAGCAATACATAAATATGGTTTGCAAGCGACTATAGTATCGGGTCAACAACAGGAAGTCCTTGCTGCTGCTGATTTGGCATTAACTAAATGCGGTACTGTTAATTTAGAGCTTGCACTGTTGAATGTACCACAGGTCGTTTTATACCGCCTCAATCCTTTTACTTACTGGGTAGCCCGTAAGATTCTCAAAGTCTCTTTCCCCTTCGCTTCACCAGCAAACCTGGTTGTTATGAAACCTATCGTACCGGAGTTTATCCAAGAAACCGCAACTCCACAAAATCTTGTTCAAGCAGCAATGGAATTGTTGCTAAATCCAGCACGGAAGCAGCAAATGCAGGTGGATTATCAAGAAATGCAACAGTATTTGGGCGAAGTAGGAGTGTGCGATCGCGCCGCTCAAGAAATTTTGCAAATGCGGTGAAATAGATGGATGTAGGATGTAGGGTTAGGGAAAAATTTATATTTTTTATACTAAATATTCAAATAACAAATAACTAAATCACTGTAAACTGTGGATTAATAATCAAAAAAATATTAGTCTCCTTAAAAAAAATGGGACTCAGCACTCAGGATTTGACCCTTAATACTGATAGCCAGCGTCCTATCGCTGTTGATTTATTTGCTGGTGCTGGGGGAATGTCTTTTGGTTTTGAGCAAGCAGGATTTGATGTGCTTGCTTCTGTTGAAATTGACCCAGTGCATTGTGCAACACACGAATATAATTTCCCTCACTGTAAAATTATATGTAAAAGTGTTGTTGATATAACTGGATTAGAAATTAGAAAGAGTTCATTAATCGGAGAACAAGAAATAGATGTAGTGATTGGCGGACCTCCATGTCAAGGTTTTTCATTAATAGGTAAACGTGTTTTTGATGACCCTCGAAATGCTTTAGTCTATCATTATATAAGATTAGTATTGGAATTACAACCCAAGTACTTTGTTTTAGAAAATGTCAAGGGTATGACCGTAGGAGAACATAGGAAGTTTATTCAAGAAATTATTAATGAATTTGAAAATAAAGGATACAAAGTACACCAAAATTATCAAGTTTTAAATGCTGCTGAATATGGAGTCCCTCAAAATCGTGAAAGATTATTTTTACTTGGATGTCGTCAAAATTTACAACTACCGAATTATCCAAAGCCAATAACTAGACCAGCAAAATCAACAAAAGTAGGTTTGAGTAGCCAACTACCGCAAAGTCCTACAGTTCGGGACGCGATTCAAGATTTACCAGAAATAGAGAAGTACGAAGAACTTCTCTATCAAGATTGGATTGAGAATGCAATTTTTGGCGAACCAAGTGATTATGCTTGTTTACTTCGTGGTTTTTGCTTTGCGAATGATGATTATTCATACGAACGCAAATATAACCCCAGAATTCTAACATCAAGTTTAAGGACGAAACATACTACAGAATCTATTGAAAGATTTAAGTCTACTCCTTTTGGCAAGACAGAACCGATTAGTCGTTTTCACAAACTTGCTCCGGATGGAATCTGTAACACGCTGAGAGCAGGAACAGCAAGTAATAGAGGAGCTTTTACTTCAGCCAGACCAATTCATCCATTTGTTCCAAGATGTATTACTGTGCGGGAAGCTGCGCGTTTACATTCGTATCCAGACTGGTTTAGATTTCATGTTACAAAATGGCATGGATTTCGACAAATTGGTAATTCTGTTCCTCCATTGCTAGCAAAAGCAGTAGCTTCAGAAATAATTGAAGCCCTCAATGTAACTCCATTCAAGCCAGAGGTAATACTAAGTTTAGATGAACGGCAATATCTTTTGAAATACGATATGTCTCAAGCCGCTAGACATTATACAGTAGATATGCACTGTATAGAGCCTAGAACAAGAAAATTAAGTCATCAAAAATGAAAGAAATAAGTAAAAATTTATATAGCGTTTCTAAATCATGTGTGAGAAATGAGAAACCCGGTATCTTGGAGATACCGGGTTTGGAGCGCCCCTCGCGACTCTTAACTGAACCGTATTGGTTTCTAATCTCCATAGCGGCACGATATAAATTTTTATTTGGAAGTCTCTAAATCAAACGAACTGTCATCTTTGACTGTTTTAGGGTTTAATACAGCAAGGGATAGAGTTATTTGCACTGCAAAAAACCCGGTTACCGTGGTAGATTTTTAACAGTGCTGTTTGCTCTCCCCATCTCCTTATGAAAATCAACCGATTGCAGGAACTTAAGCAAAAACTGACGAATGAAGCAGACTTGTCCAATATATGGCTATTTTATATGGATCATTTTGCGGATGATCCAAAATTTACTGAACTGGGTGAGCCTGCTTATAATGAATACCTAAATGCTGTCCTCCACCAAACTTGTCAACAAATGTTTGGCAGGGCAATAAAGATTACGAACTTTTTCCTGATCCATATTGCAAAGTATCGGTTATTTCATGGACCTTTCCAAGTTGAAGGACGTATTGGGGGTATCATTTATTTTGAGGATACAAAAATTGGGTTACTTGCAGTGTCGGCGGATAATCCCCCTACTGATGCGGTGATGTATTCACGTTTTTCTGAGATAGCTCAACTGTCGCCACCTCATCGTAATGATCTCAATTGAGTTTCCTGTGAAATACGGTTAGGCGATCGCTTGGTATAGACCCAATTGGTAAAACATCCACTTGTTCTTTCAACTGTGTTTATTCTCAGTTAGGAGAAATTGAATGATAACTTTAAAACAAGTCAATGCTGATATTTTACAAGAATTTGCCACTCAAATTCGAGACGCAACCAATATTTCTGTGAGTTTTCCACCTGTGAACTAAATGTAGAAGCAAGCCCTAGTTGGATAAGGGATTTCCAAGAAATAAATTATCCATCTTGTGGAGTTTATCCCTGCTCAGTGACGTCTGAGATAGATCTACCACAAGAGATTTTCAGATACTTTTTTATTGGGAACTTTCTAAGCGGAAATTAGAAACCCGTATTCTTTAAGAATACGGTTTTGGTGGAGCTTCAACCATCCAAAACCTATGTAGTATTGCATCTGCGTTTATCTACGTGCATCTGTGGTTTTTTTATTCTTTTACATTCTTTCTAGAACTTTGATTCCTAGCAAAGATAATCCCAGTTTCAAACTTCTTGCGGTCAAGTTACAGAGAATTAGTCGAGAGGTCCGTATTGGTTCTTCAGACTTTAGCACTGGACAATTCTCATAAAATTTGTTAAATTTGTCACTCAGTTGATATAAGTATTCACACAATCGATTTGGAAGTAATTCTTTCTCAACCTCACTAAGAACTTCGTCCAGTTGTAACAAATGTTTTGCTAGAGTTAATTCTGTGTCTTCTCTAAGAAGAATTTTGGCATCTGTTGCTAGTTTTTCGTAATCAATGTTACCTTCACGACTAATACCCTGAGTTCTCACATAAGCATAAAGCATATAGGGCGCAGTGTTTCCTTTCAGGGATAACATCCTGTCGTAGCTGAAGATATAGTTGCTGGTACGGTTTTGGCTGAGGTCTGCGTACTTAATAGCACTAATTCCTATAACCTGAGCAGCATTATTGATGAATTCTTCGGTTTCTTCCCTTCCTTCTTCTTTTAACCTATTTTCTAGGTCTGCACGAGCATGAGCGATCGCCCCGTCTAGTAATTCCCGCAATCGGACTGCTTCACCTGACCTTGTTTTTAATTTCTGACCATCTTCTCCTAGCACTAAACCAAAGGGTGCGTGAACAAACTCGACATCATCTGTAATCCAACCTGCTTTTCTTCCCACTTGAAAAATTTGGGCGAAATGGTTTGTTTGTTCTGCTCCAACTGGGTAAATGACTCGTTGCGCTTTATCGACTTGAACCCGGTACCGGATTGCGGCTAAGTCTGTGGTGGCGTAGTTATATCCGCCATCGGACTTTTGCACGATTACGGGTAACGGTTCGCCTTCCCTATTGGTAAAGCCGTCGAGGAAAACGCACTTTGCACCTTGATTTTCTACCAGCAGACCTTTTTTGTCGAGTTCTTCCACGACCTCAGGTAGCAGTGCGTTATGGAAGGATTCTCCTCTTTCCTTGAAGGTCGCAATTCCAAGTAAATTGTAAATGACTTGATAGGATCTACTGGAGAGTTCGCAAACTATTTTCCATGCTAAGAGAGTTTTCTCTTCTCCTGCTTGTAGTTTAACTACTGCCTGACGTGCTGCTTCGCGGAAGTTTTCGTCTGCATCAAACCTTTTCTTTGCTTGACGATAGAATGAAGACAAATCGCCTAAGTCTAAATTCTCAGTAGTGGTCAAAGCTTCTGGGTATGTTTCTTCTAAATAAGCGATGAGCATTCCAAAGGGAGTCCCCCAGTCGCCAACATGACTAATTCGTAGAACTTCATGACCTGCAAATTCTACGATGCGCGAAAGACAATCTCCAATGACGGCTGGACGCAAGTGTCCTACATGCATTTCTTTGGCTATGTTTGGACTGGGGTAGTCTACAATCACCCGCAAAGGATTTTTGACTGGAGCAACTCCTAGTCTTGGATCTGCTTGAAGGGCTTTGATTTGTGCTTCTAGATATTCTGTCTGTAATTTTAGGTTGATAAAGCCGGGACCTGCTATTTCTGGCGGTTTGCAGATGTCTGATACATCAAGTTTCTCTACAATTTTTTGTGCGATCGCTCGTGGTTGTTGTCCTAGTTGCTTTGCTAGTGGTAAGGCTATGTTTGCTTGATAATCACCGAATTTAGGGTTGCTGGCTGGAACTAAGATTGGGTCTACTGCTGTATAATCAGCACCATAAGCTGCTCCCAAAGCCTCCTGCAATTTCAGTTTTAGTTGCTCCTGTGTAGTTTTCATATCAATATTAATACTAAATAGGGCTGATGACAAAAATGTGTTTTGTGCGGAAGTTTTGGATAGCCCGCTTCTATTTCACTATATATATATAGTGGATATGAGGAGCTACGGAGCTGCGCGAACTTTTCAAATCTTAGCTCGTGGTGGGGCTTGAGCTGATTTTCATGCTCAAATCCAACCAAGGGGATTGGGTAATCGGCGCACTAGTAGAAATGTAATCAACCCCTGTCTGTGCAACTGTACGAATTGTTTCAAGGGTAATATTGCCAGAGGCTTCAATTTTAACGCGATTCCCATGTTGGCGAATAATGGCAACTGCCTGACGCATTGAGTCCACTGGCATATTGTCCAACATAATAATATCAGCCCCGTGTCGCAATGCTTCTTCTACTTGCTCTATGTTTTCTGTCTCTACTTCTAAAGTGAGGGGATAGGGAATGCGATCGCGAATTTGAGAAATCGCTTTTGCAATTCCTCCAGCTGCTGCAATGTGGTTATCTTTAATCATCACCGCATCGTCTAACCCCATTCTGTGATTGATTGCGCCTCCTATAGTAGTGGCGTACTTTTCTAATAGTCTTAGTCCTGGAGTGGTTTTGCGTGTATCTACCAATTTTGTTGGTAAATCAGCTATTATCTCTGTGTACTTTCGTGTTAGGGTGGCAATGCCGCTGAGTCGCATAACTATATTAAGTGCAACTCTTTCTCCCATGAGTAGCGCATCCAAGGAACCATCTATTTGGGCAACAATTTGTCCTCGGTCAAGTCTTTCCCCTTCTGGAACAACAGGTCTAAAGCTAACTTTTTCGTTTAATAGATGAAATACTCTTGCCGCAATCGGTAAGCCTGCTATGACTCCGGGCGCTTTCGCAACCCATGAAGCTGTTCCCTCTTTGTTGACTAAAACTTGAGTTGTGCGATCGCCTCGTCCAATATCCTCCAACAGCCAGCCTCGCAATAGCGGGTCGAGTGCGATCCAAGGTGGCAAAACTCCAAAACTACTCACAACCCTACTGCTTCCTCAATTCGTTCTTAAATGACTTGAACCCAAAACCCTTACTCTATCTACCTTTTCAGACTTTCTCAAAAAAATTTCCAAAAATCTGGCTAAAAACGTTGACAAGAAAATGAGGGTTCGCTACTATATAAAAGTGCTTGAGGCGGAAGACGCGAAAACGCAAGCCCCAAAAGCGCCGAACCATGAAAACCTTATAGTTTTGAAAGTCATTATACAGCTAAAGCCTTACGTAATTCAAGATATTA
>JAWQFQ010000128.1:15602-25688 GCA_035967975.1 Scytonema sp. PMC 1070.18 | reverse complement strand
GAGGGGGGGGTTATGGTAAGATTGATTGCCTGTTTCTTGCTTGCTGTTTTCTATTCCCCAAATGATATCTGGTTGGACTAACTGAAAAACTTGTTCCCATTCTAGTTGTCCCCAATCGGGGTTGCAAAGAAACACTGAACAATGGGCTGCTGAAGCGGCGATGAAACCTGCTATGAACCTCACGGGTTCGCGTTCGGCTAGGATGATTTTTGGTGGGGTTTTCCCATGAGAAAACTGTAACAGTTCTATATATAGTTGTTCTACAAGCTGGGGTAGTAGATGCTTATCTTTACATAGTAACTGCTGATAAAATGTGGACATTAGCACCCATGAAAATCTTTCTTTTCTACTCCTCACTCCTGACTCCTGACTTGATCGAATAGATTGTTTATCCACGTTTCTTCCTCTTGTGGAAACCATTGGTTCACACCAAAACCTACTGCTTTTTCGTGACGGGATAGTTCTGCGGCTAGTTTAAGTGCGGCTTGTCTTCCAATGGAGGTTTCAAACACGGAGGAAAATATAACATCAATTGCATACTGTTGACAAAATTGACGCAAGCGTGATGGTGAACCAACGATACTCGGCTTAATCACAAAAATGTCTCGCCAACCTTGGTGATAGCAGGTTGCTAGTTGGTGAAGTGTAGCGACAGATTCATCTAAAGCGATCGCAGTCCCATAGCAATGACTCAATTCCAACATTGACTCAAATCGCTCCACAGACAAGGGCTGTTCGATAAATTCAATCTCTACAGGACATTCCTGTCTCGCCTTAATATTGTCACACGTCCACAGCCACAAATTAGCTTCATCATAGGTAAGTCCGCCATTTGCGTCTAAGCGCAGTTTTGCAGAAGGGTTTAATGACTGGATAAGTGATTCAAAAATTTTCAGTTCTTGGACAATTGGATAAACCCCTATCTTCCACTTAAAAGTACGATATCCCTCCTTCCACAAAGTTTCCCATGACTCTAACACTCCTTCCCCAGCTGGAAGTAAACCACTGTAGGTAAGTCCTCGGGGCGCAATGTCTTGAGCTTGTACAGGAGTATGGTTCTCAATACTACTCAGATAAGCTGGAACAGAAACCCGGTTTCTTTGAGAAACCAGGTTTCTTGGAGTGCGAATAACTTTTGGCTGAGCAACATAGTTATTCTCCTCCCCATTTCCCCATTCCATTGCTGACTCAAAACCAAATTGACAAGCAGGTAAATCGTTAGGAATAGAGAAAATAGTCTCATCCATAATTTCCTCTGGTAACTGACGACAAAATTGGAGTGCTTGTTCTAGAGTCTCAGAGCCAAACCAACTCACCGGAGCAATTTCGCCCCAACCAACTCTACCCGTTTCATCAATCAGACGAAGGATTATACCTTCACGGACATCCCAATTACCATGACTTGTGGTTAGCGATCGCACAAATCTCCGCCGATAGGGACGAAACTGAAATTGATAATGCATTAAGGGTTAATTGTTAATTGTTAATTGCTAATTGCTGATTGCTTCTTTTACCATTAGCCATTAGCCATTAGCCATTAGCTAAAGCACAAATCCCAAGCCAAACAGTAAGCAAGCCCAAAAGTGAACCGATACGGCGATAAATTTACAATTATTTACCTTTTCTGGTTGGTCGTGATACTGCTGGACGTGATGACATAACTTAAAAGCGAAGGGTAAACTCCCCCAACTTAGTAATGTCCAAACAGGAAAAATTCCTAAAAGCACAAATACTAAGGGAAGGGCGTAGATGCTACCAGTCACCCAAAGTAGGAGTTGGGCGGCTTTTTTTGTACCTAAACGAACAATGGGGGAACGCTTCCCAGCAGCGATGTCATCTTTGACTTGGTGAAAGTGGGAGCAAAACAAAATTAAACTCGTGGCGATTCCTACAACCACTGATGCTGCAATATTGTGCCATGACCATGTAGCAGTTTGACTGTAGTAAGCCGCTGTGACAGCTAGGGGACCGAACGCAAAAAAGCAAATTATTTCCCCCAAACCCTGGTATCCTAGACGGAAGGGAGGTCCTTGGTAACTATAGCCCAGAGCACAGCAAAGCAAAATTATTCCGATGACCGTTAGGTCTTGTTGCCACCAAGTTATTGCTAGTATTGAGAGTAACCCCACCAGTAGAAATAAATTTCCGAGCCAAAATATCAATGGCTTGTTAGCAGTCAAATTTACCAAAGAGTGGTGTTTATTTTTATCAATTCCCGTTTCAGAATCAAAGACATCATTACTGAGATTTTCCCAAGCCAGAATAAAAATTGCAGCAGCTAAAAAAGTCGAAAAAACCGCTCCATGAAAAGTCTTGGTTTCTGCAAAAGCTACAGCCGTTCCTACCCAGATGGGTATAATAGCAACGCTGTACATCGGCGGTTTGATCGCCGCCATCCATAACTTTTTGTTGGGATAAGAAATCAGCTTTGTAGTCATTTCTTGTGATTAGCTAAATTGCTAGCACTTCATGGTTTTAAAAGACACCATATTTAGGTAGAACACCCAAAAAAGCCACCCTGCGATCGCGCTGAGTTGCGAATTCCATCGTAAAATTAGCATTGCTTGCAGGTTTTTGCAAAACCGCATTTAGCATTTGCCACTACGTTGGTGAAACAGTGGCGGTTTGTGTTACCTGTAGAAATACGACCACGATTTATGTCTCTTTTGGAAGATAACTTCAAAAAAATTTACTATTTTTAGATCCATGACCGTTTCACCATGTCGCACAGACTTTTTTGTCTATAATAAAGAACTATACCGCTTTCTTTTGGCTGCTCAGCAAGATTGCCTGAGAAACGATTCCACACGAATTGCTAGTGTTTCCCTAGATATTGACTTGGTTGACCCCCTGATTTTATTGGATAAACTCGCGCAACACAACCAAGTTACTTTCTACTGGGAGAATAAAGGAAAAAAAGAAGCCTTTGCTGCTATTGATACTGTAGTTAAGTTAGAGTTAATTCCAGGAAAAGACCGATTTGCTCAAGCGGAAGAATTTATCAAACAGTGTCATCAAAAAATAATATATTTCTCTCAAACAAATCAACATTTTTCTGGAACACAATTTTTCTGTAGTTTCAGCTTTTTTGAAAAAAAGACTCAAGCAGATTATCCTTTCCCTGAAGCAACTGTTTTTTTACCACGTTGGCTAATAGCTTTGAAAAAAGAACGCTGTATGTTAACGGTTAACACAATGATAAATGCCAACGTGGATATCCAAAAAATATTACAGGTTTTATGGAGCAAGATTGAATTTATTAACTCTTTAGGATTTAACTCTCCTTATCTTAAATTATCTCAACCTAAATTTAGCCAAAAATCTGTAGCCAATCCCGATAAATTTAAATCTGCGGTGTCATCAGCTTTGGAAAATATTCATTCCAATCGTTTATGTAAAGTCGTTCTTGCTGATGCACTGGATGTTAAATCAAATACAAACTTTAACTTATTCCAATCTCTCAATAATCTACGACAATTACATCCCAACTGTTATGTCTTTTCTACAAGTAATGGAAAGGGACAAAACTTTATCGGAGCTAGTCCCGAACGCTTAATTCAGGTTGTGAAACAAAGGTTAATCACCGATGCTTTAGCAGGTTCTGCACCACGGGGTTCAACAACAACTGAAGATGCTGCTTACGCCAGTTGCTTGTTAAATAGCGCCAAGGAAAGATACGAACATTCCCTAGTGATTGATTTTATCACTCAACGTCTGTCGCAACTAGGTCTATTACCCCACGTTTTAGCACCCCGCTTGCGACAGTTAACAAATATTCAACATTTGTGGACTCCCATCAGCGCAGTCGTTCCCCCACATATTCATCCTTTAAAGATAGTTGCTCAACTGCATCCAACACCAGCCGTTGCGGGTGCTTCTAGAGAGATTGCTTGTAGCGAAATTCGCCGTTATGAAAGCTTTGAACGGGGTTTGTATGCTGCGCCTTTAGGTTGGGTAGACTCGGAAGGAAACTGCGAGTTTATAGTGGGAATTCGTTCAGCTTTGATAGATGGCGATCGCGCCAGACTTTATGCGGGTGCTGGTATCGTTGCTGGCTCCGATCCCGATAAGGAACTTGCAGAAGTTCAGCTCAAACTTCAAGCTTTGCTGAAAGCCTTAGTCTAAGGTATTGGGGGTGGGTTGTCAATACTACCAGATATAGAGCCAAAAAACAAAATATAGCAATTCTCGTTGAGATGAAATACAGATCCATCTGCGTTCAATACTGCAAGGGATACGATATTTGAGGTGTCTTAAACGCGTCAGAAACCCGGTATCTCCAAGATACCGGGTTTCTAATCTTCGCAAATCCTACGCAGTATTGCATCTGCGTTGAGGGTGCGTTCATCTGTGGTTTTTTAATTGGATTCTACCGAGAACCGCCATATCATCTTGTGGAGTGGACGTCCCCACCCTTGATATGTGACGTCTGAGACAGACGTACCACAAGAGAAATGTGAAGAGCTTATTCTAGTCACTACACCCCAAACCCTAGATTACATTTTGTAATATTTGCAACAAATCCTTAACAGTATAAGGTTTTTGCAAAAATTTTTTAACTCCCAATGCTTCAGCTAATGGCTGATTTTCTGTTAACCCGCTTGAAGCGATAATTGTGACAAGAGGATTAATTTTTTGTATAGTACGGATAGTCAGTAAACCATCCATCTCTGGCATCATCACATCTAAGATAATGGCTCTAATTTCATCTTTATATTTCACATATAATTCTAAAGCTTCAATACCATTACTAGCAATCATCACCCTATAGTTATACGCTGCTAGTGCTGTTTTGACCGTCTCTCTAATTTTCGGCTCGTCATCTACCACTAAAATTAATTCATCATTCCCCGCAGGTAATTCTAAATCTTCTACTGGCTGTGTTTGATTCTCCGTAACAGCTTTTAAAAATATCTGAAATTGTGTTCCCTTACCAACACTACTAGAAACATTGACAAAACCACCATGACTTTTAATAATTCCTAGCACAGTTGAAAGACCCAAACCCGTACCTTTTCCTATGTCTTTGGTTGTGAAAAAAGGTTCAAAAATTCTATCCAAGATTTCCGGGGACATCCCTATACCTGTATCCTTTACAGTTATCATAATATGAGGACCAACAGTAGCCTCAAGGTGCATCTTTGCATAGTTTTCATCAATCCAAAAATTTTCGGCGCAAATCCTCAATTCCCCTCCATGAGGCATAGCATCACGAGCGTTAATAACTAAGTTCATTAACACTTGATGCAGTTGTGTTGCATCTGCGTAAACAGTCCAAAGGTCTGATGCTATCTTAGTAGAAAATTCTATAGATTTGGGAAAGGTTTGTTTAGCAAACTGCTGAAATTCTAATATTAAATGCTTAATTTGTAAATTGGTACGCTTCCCTTCCACACCCCTTGCAAAGGATAGCACTTGCTTGACCAATGCTGCACCCCTTTGAGCGTTGGTTTGTAATGTCTCAAGCAGTACCTGCACCTGTGTCTCCTCATCAGTAATTTGCATCTGCAAAAGTTGTGCTGACATAAGTATGGGAGATAGTATATTACCTAGATCGTGGGCAATACCACTAGCTAGGGTACCAAGGCTTTCGAGCCGTTGAGTACGGAAAAGCTGAGCTTGCAGTTGTTTTTTTTCTGTGATGTCCGTAGCGACACCAATCATGCGGATTGGGTTGTCAGTGCGATCGCGTAATACTTGTCCTTTGTTACCTATCCAATGTATACTGCCATTATCACAAACTATTCTAAATTCAACGTCATAATTAGCACCATTTTCAATCGCATTTCTTAGAGCTGTGACAACAAAATCGCGGTCTTCAGGATGAACAATATTGATAAAATCTTCAAAAGAATGCTCAGAACAACCCAAGGGAAGGTCAGAGAGCATTTCCATTGGGTTATGGTCTATAACTTTATTGGTCGCTATATTCCAATCCCAAGTCGTCATCCGAGCTGCTTCTAGGGCTAACTTCCATCTGGCTTCGCTCTCTTGTAATGCTTGTAGAGTCTGCTTTTGCTCTGTGATATCAACACAAGAACCGATGTAACCTGCAAAACTCCCGTCTGCATCAAACCTTGGGCTACCAGTATCCAATATCCAACGATACTCACCATCACAACGCCGCAAGCGCAGTTCCATCGTGTAACTTTGGCGAGAGTCAAATGCAGTGGTATAAGTCTCTAAATAAACTTGTAAATCATCAGGATGAATAAATTCTGTCCAGCCATAATCTATCTCTTGTTCGCGCTGACACCCAGTAAATTCCAGCCATTTTTTGTTACAGAAGGTACATCCTTTATCGGTGCCAGACATCCATATCATAACAGGTGCGGTGTCTGCCATGCTCCGAAATCGTTCTTCGCTTTCTTGTAAAGCCGCAACGGCGCGTTTTCGTTCGTCAATATCACGTGCTGTTCCTAAAATTTGTATGGGTAAGCCATCTGCATTTGTTGCAAACACAGTCTCTTGACTCCGCAGCCAACGCCATTTACCATTGGCTTGTTTCATTCTATACTCTATTTTAATGACCTCACCCTGGTTAAGAGTTTCAAAGCGTTTGAGGTGTTCCTGAACTCGTACCCAATCATCTGGGTGAATAAGACTTGGTAACACAGCCTCTTTCATTGCTTGAATCTGTAGCGAAGTGTAACCAAGAAGCTCAAAGATTTGGTGGTTTGCATAAATATTGCGTTTTTCAACTAAATCGTAGACGTATATGATATCCGGAGTCGTTTCAACAATTCGTTGAAGGAAATGGTTGTTGTCTTGTAAATCAACTTGCTGGCTTTTAACTTGCTTGGGTTGTCCCTGTCTGAAAAGAGTCGATGGGTTTTGCTGAAGCTGAATAGCTTGCTGCTGTTGAAAGGCTTGTTTTTCTAAATCGGCTAGACGTTGTCGCAGTGTAGTTAATTCTTCAATTAACTGCTCTTTTGTTTTTTCTTTATCATTCATTGTGAAATGATAAATGTATTGAAATGGGTTGGTTAGCTATCAGCTATCAGCTTTTAGCTATCAGCTATCAGCTTTTAGCTTTTAGCTATCAGCTATCAGTTATCAGCTTTTAGCTTGACGATCTTTAAATATTTATACATCAGAGCAAAATACGCATCAAAGCTGACGGCTGAACGCTATTAGCTGAACGCTAACACGAAATCTCACGTCTCTACAAAAGACTACAAAGAATAAAACGTAACCTTTTTTACACCCTTCCAACACGCAAGTGTTTAGCTATCAGCTTGACTATACTTTACACGGGAATAAATAAATTGGACTTTTGATTTGGCTAGAATCAATAAGCTATTAGTTCAAGGCTTTTAGCTGATAACTGAACCCTTAAAGTATAGCTTGAATAATATATCAATAAACATCTATAAAATGGTAGAAAACAGATTTCGCTTGCGCTCCGACTGAGGTGCTAATAGCTGAACGCTTACTTCAACAGCATACAATACTGCAAGGGATACGATAGTCGCGATACTAGAAACCTGGTTTCGCAGGAGTTACCGGGTTTCTAATTTTTGCGCTTTCCGAGCAGTATTGCAACAGCAGATTCTATTAGCTAATCTCATCACAAATTTCTGTGAGTAAAGGATTTAGCATTCGCCCCGGTGTATGTCGCTGCTATATGACCATCACCAGTCATTTGATACTTATATGTTACCAAACCTTCTAAACCCACAGGACCACGAGGAGGTATTTGTTGGGTGCTAATCCCAACTTCTGCACCGAAACCGTAACGGAAGCCATCTGCAAAACGGGTAGAACAGTTGTGGTACACTCCAGCCGCATTCACTAGCGCGAGGAAGGTTTCTGCTGCTTTCTCGTCTTCAGTCACAATTGCATCGGTATGTTTGGAGCCATAATGGTTAATATGGGCAATTGCTTCTTCTAAAGAATCTACAATTTTGACAGACAAAATTAAGTCACTGTATTCTGTTTCCCAATCTTGTTCTGTTGCTGTTGCAATATTTGGCAAAATCTTTCGGGTGGGTTCATCACCTCTTAATTCTACATTCATTTTTTGCAAAGCTTCAGCAATTTTTGGTAAAGCTTCTAAAGCAATATTTCTATGAACTAATAAAGTTTCTACAGTATTACAAGCAGCTGGATATTGAGTTTTCGCATCTACTGTAATGGTAGTGGCTTTTTCAATATCTGCGGCTTGGTCTATGTAAAGGTGGCAAATTCCCTCTGCGTGACCAAGGACTGGAATCCGAGTGTTTTCTTGAACAAATCGGACGAAGGAATTAGAACCTCTGGGAATAATTAAATCCACATATTTATCTAATTTTAAAAGTTCTAGAATTTCTTCTCTTGTTGTTAATAATTGTACGGCATCGGGATTGACAGCAGTTTGTATTAATCCTTGTTTAATCGCCTTTACTATCGCTTCACAAGAACGAAGTGCTTCTTTACCACCTTTGAGAATAACACCATTGCCTGATTTGATGGATAGGGAGACAATTTGAATAGCTGCTTCAGGACGTGCTTCAAAAATGATGCCTAAGACACCTAAGGGACAGGTGACTCGCTTGAGGATTAAACCTGTATCGATTTCACGGTGAATTTGGATCGCACCAACAGGGTCGGGAAGTTTACCTACATCTCTCACTCCTGCGATCGCATCTCTTAATTTATGTTCATCTAACTGTAAACGCTTGTAAAGTGGTTTAGCGATTCCCTCTGCAACAGCTTGTTCGCAATCCGCAACATTTGCGTGCAAAATTTCATCTTTTGCCGATTCTAAGGCTTGAGCGATCGCTTCAATAGCTTGGTTCTTGGCTTCCGTCGAAAGAACTGCTAGCTTGAGTGCAGCTTGTCGAGTTTTGTTGGCGATCGCAATTAAGGGAGAAAAACTTTCTTGAGAAGCAGTCATGGGTTGAAGTTAAACGCCTTTTAACTTACTGATTCAGAAAATGATTACAATATATGATATCATATATAGAATACATAAATTGCAACTATGGAGCGAGAAGCTGTAACTATCCGCATTCCTGCCGATCTGCTTGAGCAAGCAAGGCAGTTCCGAGAAGGCGGAGAGTCTTTTAACGAGATGGTTGTCGAAGCGATTACCCGTGAGGTGCGACGACGGAGAAGTTTGGCAGCACATAGCGCGCATTGTAGCTCGTAGTGCTAAAGTAGAAGCCAAAACAGGGATTCAATCAAGTTCTGTGGACTTGATTCGTCAGCTTCGAGCTGGTGAGGGACGGCGTGACTAAGTGTATCGATACTAGTGTTTGGATTCCTTATCTGCTACCTGAAACACTGCAACCCCAAGCCAGAAACTTAATCTTTCCGTTGCTGACATCGAATGTGCGTTTGGTTGCTCCAGCATTTGCATGGGTTGAAGTTGGCTCAGTGTTGCGAAAAAAAGTTCGGTTGGGGGCAATTACCGCTTCCCACGCCGCAGAGTTTTATGATGACTTCTGTCAGATGCCTGTAGACTATCTTGATAGCAACGCTGTTCGTGCAAAAACATGGGCGATCGCTAAACAGTTTTCCTTGGCAACGCTGTATGATGCTGCTTTTCTGGCAGTTGCCGAGCTAGAATCTGCCGAATTCTGGACAGCAGACCAATCTTTGCTCAATACGCTTACACCTTGTCCAGCCTACGTCCAAAAACTGGAGGTATAAGTTCAAGGCTCTTAGCTGATATACTTTGCACGGGAACAAACAACAGATGAGCGATTCAACTAAAACCTATAAGCTACAAGTTTTTGGCTCTTAGCTGATAGCTGAAAGCTAACGATGGGTAAATAGTTATTATCTAGCACCATCCAACTCTTGATGCCAGTTGACGAATTGACAACCATTTCGACTTTCCGCCGTGCAGTTTACATAGCTCAAACACTTATGCTACACAATGTAGTAAATTGCAAGTAGGCTGATACGTCGATTACATAAAATAGTGGAAACTATCGAGTACGTATAAATGTGCGAACCCACACGAAAACTAAATTTGATCGGGGTCAATATTCAACTCGCGTAATTTGGCAGCCAGTTTTTCAGCCCGTTGTGCTTCGGCTTGTGCCCGTTGTGCTTCGGCTTGTGCCCGTTGTGCTTCGGCTTGTGCCCGTTGTGCTT
>JAWQFQ010000128.1:0-15502 GCA_035967975.1 Scytonema sp. PMC 1070.18 | reverse complement strand
CGGCTTGTGCTTGCTGAGAGGCTATTTTGACCTGTTCAAAGGGTGTGGGATATCGCTGTTGGTGTTCATCGTACCAATAGAGCCACTCGCGCTCTATTCCGCCATAACTTCCACGAGCACAGCCAATTCCCAACATGATTTCTGGCATCCAAACTGGGTTTCCCTGCTGTAATACGTACTCACCGTTTACTAATTTATATACTTCTAGGCGAGGTTTGCGACGGCGGCGTGATGAGTAAATGACATAGTAGAGTACGCCTAGAGTTGCATACTCATCTTTTTTGGCACTGTATTCTTTACGATAAGTTTGGGATACGACTTCTAAAGCTAAAATTGGGACGACATTTTCATCCCAAAGTACATAACTAGGACGTAACTCTTCATCATAAAATCTTTCTACACCCAAACTGAGAAATCCATCTGGTACTATTGGCGGTTGATCTGGGTGAGTATAAATCCCCATATCAATGCCGAAAAACCAGTCCATCCGCTCTGACCAAAGCATCAGCGCTCTTGGCTTTTAACAGTCCTGGTAATAATTCTTGCAGTTCGTTATCCACAGGTGTTTCGTCCGAGTCGGGCAGTTCTTCTGCCGATGGTAGATATCGCGGCAGTTTGTACTCTAGCATGGCGGAGGATCAACTTTGGTTTGGGGTTCTAAAATTATTTTAGATGGTTTAATTGCCATATTACCGTCAGATCGATCAATAACGTGCGGAAAAAATTTGCTCTACAGTCAGATTTAAATCTAAGAATGTTGGCGACTCTATACGGTCGTCTCCTCTAAACTGTTTACCACGATATTCACCCTCATCACTTAAAGAGTAAATTGTGATTGTTGGCTGTTTTGGGTCGCCTATCAACTCCTTGCTACCCAAAGCTGCATAATCCACAATCCAATATTCTTGGATACCCATTTCTTCATAGTCAGCAAACTTTTTATGATAATCATCTCTCCAGTTAGTACTAACCACTTCAATTACTAATGGAATTGAATCTGGTTTACTAACAGTCGATTCTTTTTCCCATAACGGTTCGTTTTTTAAATTAGGAATGTTCAGCAACAGAATGTCTGGATAATAACCTGATTGCTTATTTTCCGGCTTCACTAGAACGTTTTTACTGCTTATATCATAAAGAAGTTTGACATCGACTATTTTTAACAGTAGCATCCTTGCTAAAAACATAATTATTTGTTCATGTGTTCCAAGTGGTTGTGGCATTTTAACAATATTTCCATCATACAACTCGTAACGAATATTTTCCGGTTGTGTTTCTAAAAACTCTAAAAATTCATTAAATGTAAATACTTTTTGTAGAGATGGTGTCATGATGATTGCGCCTGATTTTTAGGAATTAAACACTATCAATCTTTTTTACTTCTATCACCTCCCCTAATTTTTCTTATTAAATTAATATTATAACATCAGAAACCTTCCTAAAAAATCACTTGTGTTTGAAAGCCAGCCAAAGTAAAAAAGCTTTTAGAATGGGTTAATTTTCTCACGAGTAAATGATATGTAGGTTAGCGCATCGGGGTCTGTTCTGAAAATAGGGGTGCTTAGGCTAGGGATAAAAAAATTATCATGTTTGTTGAGAGCGATCGCCGCTTCCACCACCTCAGAAGATACTTGCCGGATACCAAGGTTCGTGAGGCGAATCAGCGGCGGCAGTGCAAAGACGATAAAACGATAAAGTTTGGTGTATACTGTAAATGCGTTTTGAGCGGGACGATAGTTATAATGAAACTTTAGCGATCGCTGTTATCTAACTCGCACCGATAAAACTCAGGTTTCGTAAGCACTATTGCGACATCGCCTCTGCCAAAACAAGGATTCAGGCCAACGGGACTCTGCTGCATAAATCTGCCTTCGCCTGCTTAAATAGCGAACGTAGGCTGATTCTAATCTATCCTCGTAAGTCGTCAGCGCCGACCGCTCACCGCTAAAATGTGCTATGATCGCATCTGCTGCATCTGTTCCCTCTGCAAGCGCTAGAGTCAAACCATGAGCAGACAGAGGATCGTAGGTCATCGCCGCATCGCCAACTGCTAACCAGCCTTCTCCGATAAAGCGATTAAGTCGCCCCCCACTGGCAGCTACAAGTCTCGGTTGGCCATCCAAATAATAGCTGCTGCTGTTGACGCGCTCCTGAGTATACTTCGTTAAAGACAAGCGATCAAACCAGCAATCGCTCAGAGCTGACAAGCTTCCACACAAATCAGGATCTGTGAAGAAGGCAGTTGCCAAGCGACCGTCGGGCAGAAGTGCAGAATACCACCAACCATCTGCTAGAGCCTCCACTAAGCTCGTCGAATCCTGAATCGGTGCCTCTGTCGGTTTCAGAAATGCAATTAGCGCAATTTGTCGGTCTTCGCTGCGCCGTTGGACGCCTTGGCGGCGTGCAAACCAACTGGCGCGTCCTGTGGCATCTACCACAAATCTCGCCTTCATCTGCGCCTTTGACCGACTTTTGAGGGTTAATTGCCATTGATCGTGATCGCGATCAATCTGATGCAGCGACGCCGCTTGCAGGCGCAGAACGCCCAGTTCTGCGGCGCGTTCCCACAATTGCTGCTCGAAACGACAGCGGTTAATATGCCATCCGTGCCCGTTCGGCTCGTAGATGAAACTGTAAGACTCGAGATGCGGTCCTCCCCAAGCTGACTTATTCCCGTAACAAGGTAAGTGGGAGTCTTGCAGAAACGCCTCCCAAACGCCTAACTGTTTCAAAATTGGTTGGCTCGCAGGCGCGAGACTTTCCCCGATTTTGTCGCCACCCCGTTCTTCGCGTGCCAGCACTACCACAGGATATCCCGATATCGCCAGTTTGATCGCCGTGGCTAGCCCCGCCGGACCGCCACCTAAAATGACCACATCAACCGCTTCCGGTAGGGCGATCGCAGTATCGACGATTAAGCTGTCATGATTCATAGTCGTTTATGAACCTCCTCTCGAATTGGTTTTGCGGTACGGCAAGACAGGTATGACTTCATGAACGACGTCGTGCCTTATCGATGAAAGGAAGGTCACTATTATCAACCGTTTCGTCTTCAAGCGAAGGGGAGGTTTTCGCCAGTTCGTCTGCGCTCCTTTGCTCAGCTTGCTCCATTACAATCCCATCGCTAAGCATCTCATCTCGACGCTGAATGACGTGCGCTCGCGATTCCACGAACATCTCCTTAGGAAGGTCAATATTGTCCTCAGGACCAGACTTTTTTTCTACCACACCGAGCTTTCCGAAATCCGTGACCATGTGGCGAATCTGGCTGAAGTAATTCCCCGGAAGCGGTCGCAGCCACGGTTTTCTCGTGTTGAAAGCTTGCTTTCTTTCCTTTGGCTCCTTGCTCGGATTGATCGCCATTTGGTATTCGTATTCAGTCAGCACTTCATTGGGTACGCGTGCTGGCCAAAATGTCGGAACATAAAGGTCTAGCTTCGGGTTGCTTTGACCTTCGTAACCATTACGGCAACTTGCTGTGTCAGTCTGCCACGGAACGGCCATCCAACGAGTAATGTCTCCCGGTTCCTGCGCGAAAAGCGGACCTCCTGGTACTCCGGCTTTGTAGACCGATGAATTGCTGCGATCAAACACTTGTTCGGGTTTGAGCTCGTCGCCATAGTCTACTTCTGGTTCAGCGTCGGACTTGTGCAAAATCCGAAAAGCGTCGTAGTACATACTGGCGTGGCGCATAGGCCAAGTCATCTCGCAACCA
This sequence comes from Scytonema sp. PMC 1070.18, assembly GCA_035967975.1. GTDB lineage: Bacteria > Cyanobacteriota > Cyanobacteriia > Cyanobacteriales > Nostocaceae > Scytonema. The sequence goes on along the minus strand of JAWQFQ010000128.1, from coordinate 11,787 downwards.
GGATGGAAGGCTTCTCCCAGACAATAATCGAGCGCTGCCTTATTGAGCGTTGCAGGCTGTTCGGATAGGGGAACGGCTTCCAGTGTTTGCGGCGGCTCGTATGACGGCGTCCAATCGGCTTCAAAATTGCCCGAAGCCCAGCTCCATAGCATATTGTAGAGATGAGGTGGAAGGGCTAGCCAATGGCGATTGCTGTCTGGGGGAACATTCATCCCATCGCCATAAAACCAAGGCCATGCAAGATTTTGGCGATCGCTGAAATTAGGATTACGAAAACTGTAGTATACCTGGCGACGCAGTTCTTCGTATTGCTTATCAAGCGATGCCAACTTGAACAAATACGCAGGATTTAACAAATCTTGCGGGCTTTGCCATCCAAATTGAACGAATATTCCGTAATTAACCCATTGAATCCCCGATAAGCGTTGAAAAATAGGCAGAATGTCTTTAGTGAAAGAGGGTTTTTTGGGCACGTCTTTCCATCCGCCAACAATAGCTGCCTCAAACATCACGTCATAGAGCGTGACGACTCCTTTAATATCTGGGGCATAATTTGGCGGAGCCGTAACTACCCAAGCCGAATCTACCGGAATTTCTTTGCCGTTAATCTTGACTTTTGCTCTTACAGGACCATCAGAAACATCATCATGCCAACCTTCATTATTGGCAAAGGTATAAACTGGTCTTCCGTCAAACGATGCAGACTTACCGTGACCCCCAAGAAATAAGAGCCGTCCGGCTTCATCAGTACGCAACTCTCCAAGATAGACTTTTGTATCAAAGAATTCACCGTGAAAACGATATTCATATCCTCGAATATTGACTCCCCTAATCTCAACTGGTTTTGGGGTGATCTTGAGCTTTTTTCGCTCTTCTTCTTTAAATTGGGGATTGCGGCGACGGGCAGGCACGGCTTCTGGAATGTCCATCGCCACTTCAAAGTTATACCAAGCACTCTTGGTATTGGCGACCTGCACAGTCCAGTCAATTTTTACACCTAGAATATCATGTCTCAATTCGCCTACTACCTGATTTGAGGCGTTATAACCATAGATCCTAAAGCGTGCTGCCTGCCGCTTTAATCGACCTTTGCTGTCCTTAAATCCGCCTTCAGGGACAGGATGATTGTCGGGTAACTCCGGTCCGATAAAATACTCTTCAGGACTATCACCAACCCTGGCGATCCCTATAGCTGGATAGATAGCTGCTCTAACGACCGAGTTAAAATTGATTGACATGATTAACTCCAAAAATTAGACGTGTTATGGAAGTTTGCTTCATAGAGATCGTGGGTCTAAATCGAAAAAAAACGGAACTCCAATTACAACTAAACATGGATTTGAAGGTTCTTGTCACCCCGTCAGCTACAAAGCCGCTTCTATCTAGATCGTATCCCTGAAAATTTTTAGTGTATTTTTTGCAATAGTTGACTTAACACTTATAATTTTCTTGCAATTCTTACACTTTGCACGGTTAGAAACTGAGCTTTTTGATGAAGCCAAGAGCGATACTCAAGGTACTAACCTTGGGTTCAAAAGCGGAATCTGTGCTTGTGAGAAGTATGCATAACATATTTAACTTGATCAGGTTTTTAAAATCAAGCTACGGGTAAGGGGGTGCTTTTCGCAGAAAGTGCGATCGCACTTGAAGTATTGTCTATGTCAGTCAAGGAGCGATACCTCAATGAGCCTCACACACTTTCAGAAATTCATGCTCGCGTTCTGGTAGATGTGGCTAGGAGCATCGCGCCTCTTGAAACCATTCTGAGCTTTTGATTGAGGAATAAATTCACCAATTTAGTATATTGACAAACTTGATTACTTGTGTAACACAAGGCTGGCAGCAATATAACTTTACACAAACATACCAACTTTATCTATTTCTCGTTGAGCTAAACAACTGAATAATTCTTATTGAAGTTTCTTGATGAATGTAGGAATCACTACATGAATGTTGGCGAAATTCTCGACACTGTAGAATAAACTTTGCTCTCCAGGCACTTGAGTTCCCTTGAGCGCTTAATCTTTTGTCAGTCATGGCTCGGACGCTCGCCCGTGAGGTGCGACGACAGCGAAGTCTGGCAGCACATAGCGCGTATTGTAGCTCGTAGTGCTAAAGTAGAAGCCAAAATAGGGATTTAATCAAGTTCTGTGGACTTGATTCGTCAGCTTCGAGCTGGTGAGGGACGGCGTGACTAAGTGTATTTTGATTTGCCTTAACTCACCTGAAGATATTTTGGCAGATTTGGGCTGTACAATTGAGCGGTAAGCAAGTTAGGTGTGCTGAGGTGCGCTTAAAAGTCCAATTAATTAATGGTGTAGATCACCGACCAATCGAAGGGTTTATTGTTAAACTGGCACAGAATCATGCCGATGATTTTGTTAATTTATGGCTGAATGAATTACGCGCTACTGAAGAGTCGCGATAAATTTTGGGATTGGTTATTTAAGCTAGAGATGATTAATAGAAGTGAGGAATATGAAGGCTATGCTTTGGAAGCAGAAGGTTGTACGCAAGGCTTCATGAAAATAGAAACGCAACGACACGGTTCCCATGAAGTGTATGGACAAAAACTTGTATATGTGGAATATTTAGCTACAGCACCGTGGAATAGGAAAGAAATCCAGCGTCTACCAAGATACAAAGGTGTGGGTACTAACCTTTTGCGTTACGCCAGAGTTAGAAGCGTCGAGTTAGGATATAGAGGAAGAGTTGGGTTACATTCATTGCCAGGAAGTGTAAAGTTTTACGAAAACCAGTTGATGGACAATTTTGGACCTGATGAGGGGAACGATGATTTAATTTATTTCGAGTACAGACCACTACGAAGATTGTAAGAAGTGAGAGGGAGGCAGATGGAAGAAAGTATTACGGTTGAAGAAGCTATCGAGTTATTATTTAATCGTGAATCGATACAAGCAGCAATAATCGCTGAAGATGAGGCTAATTGTGATGTAAGTGCGGGATTGGATTGGAGTGGACATAAGATTGTAGCTGCATTTCTCAAGAATCCCGCATTACTTGGAAGAATGACGATATTACGCTTATCCCTGAATCGAGAAATCGACCAGATGTTACAAACATGGAATTTGGGGATAGGGCTTGAAGCTGCAATTAATGTTGCACACGCACGCTTATTATCGCGTTTACAATTACCTTCATCCACCGCAATACGATTACTTGAAACAATATTGATGCGCGATGAACTTTACAAGCAAGAATTAATCGGCGATCGACAAGTATTAGGAGATTTGTTAAGAGTGTTATTGCTTGATTCTGACTGGGATGAGATCGCAACTGCTGCTGGGAATGCAGTCCGATCGCAAGTTATAGAAAAAGTCAGTGCGTAGGTCCAACGTAAGCGTTCAGCACTTCAGCCTTCAGCACCTCAAAAGTGCGATCGCCTGTTTCCCTTGCATTTTATAGTTGTTTCTAGTCCTGTTATAAACACCTAATTAGCTTATAAAAGCGCTATAGCTGATACGCGATGTGCTGAACTCTTACACTCCAACAAAAAACTGGGCTGGTGCTTCAGTCCATTAAAATAGACTAGACATAGGCGTGGAAATTAAATATGCGTGTCCTGAAAGCGTTGGTAGGGGCGCGTGGCTTTTGCACGGGGATGATAATTGGGGATATCTCCCAAACCAGAGCTTAAGCGCACCCGCTACCCCTGCGGGTAATACTCACGTTCATATTTCAGAGATTTAGCTTTAAACTTAGGAAGTAGCCAACCAGAATTTAAGGCGTCGGGCAATCAAGTACGGATGTAAAAGTATAAGTGACCTTATTGAAAAGTGGGCAAGACAAGAAGATGCAGAGTTTTTCTAATATTAATGTCGATTTAAAGCAATCTGCTCAACCGCTGAACTCTTACAATCCAACAAAGGACTGGGCTGGTGCTTCAGTCCATTAAAATGGACTTGTGCTATTAGTCCGAAATTTATTTCCGGGCGGTTCAGTAACTACGTAAACTGGAACTATACTGTTTTAATGAGGAGCTCAACACCATGCCCAAGGTTTTAGATCCAAACGAGTCCTACACATTTAGCAAGTATTTTGATTTGCCTTACTCACCTGAAGATATTTTGGCAGATTTGGGCTGTACAATCGAGCGCACGGATCGGGACGATCTCCCCTACACGCAATGTGAATTAGATTGGTTAGCTGAACTGCAACAGAGTATGCGACGCAGACTGAAACGGGTGAATACAACCACTGAACAAGCCCGCCGGGAAGCGTTGATTTTTCCTTTGCTCGACCGGATTTGCGATCTTTTAGACTATTCAATCAACATTGAGTATACGGTTAGTGTAAGCAATTGGTTAAAAGGCTCCCTAGATTATTATATTCCCAGTCCGGGTCATTTGCTGATTATTGAAGCAAAACAATCGGATTTGACCAAAGGCTTTACTCAGCTTGCTGTTGAATTAATTGCGCTCGATCGCTGGGTAGAAAGTGAGAATCCGATTTTGTACGGTGCAGTTTCGACTGGGGAAATTTGGCGATTTGGTCTGTACGATCGCGACTCACATCATGTAGTGCAATATTTACCACTGCATCCAGTCCCGCAGGATTTGGAGTTTGTAACGCGAACGATTATTGGGATTTTGCAGGGAGAACCAAAGAAGATGCACTCTTGATGCGAATTTTTTATTAACCCAAATTCCTTAAGGGAAAGTAGTGATATGAGTCAAACAATTACTAACAAAGTACGTTGGACAACCTCTGATATCGAATTACTTGCAGCTGATGAGTGGAAGCGCTATGAAATTATTGACGGAGAATTGTTTGTGACCAGAGCACCTCATTGGAGACATCAACGAGCTGGTGGTAATATTTATTTAGAATTACAAACATGGTCTAGAACCAGTCAATTAGGCGAAGCTATTCCAACGCCTGGTATAATTTTTACAGATGCTGATAATGTTATTCCTGACGTAGTTTGGATTTCTAATGAGCGATTAGCCCAATTACTGGATGAAGAAGGACATTTGACAGGAGCACCAGAGTTAATTGTAGAGGTTCTTTCACCAGGAGTAGCAAATGAGCGTAGAGACCGAGAAGCCAAACTAAAGTTGTACTCACTCAAAGGAGTTCAGGAATATTGGATTGTAGACTGGCGTTTACAACAAGTAGAAGTATATCGTAGGGATGCTGCTCAACTGAAATTAATCGCAACCTTGTTTGCAAGTGACGAAATCTCCTCACCGTTACTACCTGGTTTTAGCGCTCAGGTTCAAGGCTTTTTTGGTTAATGCCACCGAGTTTACCATCTCCATTAACAACCAATATGGTTGGTATTAAGAGTTGCGTGAGGGAAAGTATTACGGTTGAAGGAGCTATCAGCTATCGAATTATTATTTAATTGTGAATCGATACAAGCAGCAATAATCGTGCTCTGATGAGGCTAATTATGATGTAAGTGCGGGATTTGATTGGAATGGACATTTCAAGCTTCGTCTGATTTTCGGGCATCTTCACCCGGTGGATGCCAACCGCCTTTTGTCCAAAGACGACGCGCCTTCACAATAGAGCCTTCGTTATGACGTTCGTCATTGAGGTCTAAGCGATGACAAGTAGCTCGTCCTGTAGGAGTTATACCGATAATTTTTAAACCATCTGTTGACCAAATAAAGTGGTCTGACCACTTTTGCTTACGAGGATTAAATAAAGGGATTATCTGTTGTGTTTCCAAATCAACACCAGTTGTAAAGTTGTAGCGATACCCATTACATCGTTGACATGCTAACGCTAAATTATGAGATTCATCCGAACCACCGAGAGATTGTGGAATGATATGGTCAATAGAAAACAGAGCTGCACTCGCTTCTTCTAAAGAATGACAGTATTCGCAAAGGAATTTTGCTCTTTCTCTGACTAATTTTTTGGTGGCATCATTAACTGTCATGATTCAGCAATTATCCTAGCATTGAGCAGAGTAAAAATTCTATCAAGTTCCAATATTCCTGCTAATTCTGCTTCTTCGGAGTCAGTCAGCATAAGTGCTTTTCTCTTCTCAGAAAGTTCTTCAAGCCGAGACTGTAGTTCTCTTGTGAATTTGAACAAAAGCAAATTTCTAACTTTGCTGATTTGAATTCCAGACTCGACCCAGGATGAGGGCTGAACCATCATTTGAGTAATCATGACTGTATCTTGATAAGTTGGGCAATGGTCTTATATTAACCAATCTAACCGATAGACGTCTTACATTTTTCTGGGATCGGCAAGTCCACGATCGCGAGTAATAATAATTGCATCACAAGCAATAGCTGCGTCCATAACTTCATTATCGGGGTGTCCGCGTAACCCGATGTCTCGCACGTCTTGTACAGAGAATCCCAACGCTGCAATTTGAGGTGCTTGGGAGCGAGGCATATTTTCGTCGACCAAAAAGTTCAAAACTTAGGCTCCCAAAACAATCACTTCTGTTTGCTTGACAAGCTCTGTAGCATAAGATAGCGCGGCTTCAACCTGTTTTTGGCTAAGTTCGTATTCTTGCATGACTTCTTCTTTACTCATACCACCTGCAAGGGAACCGATGATAATAGAAATAGGAACGCGGGTTCCGGTAATGACTGGTGTACCTTGGTGAACAGATGGGTCTACACTGATGTGTTGTGCGATTTCCATAGGGGGTTTCAACATTCGGTAGTTTTCTCTATTTTGCCATTTTGCAGTGCAATTTAGCCTCTGTCGAAAGAACCGCCAGTTTGAGCGCAGCTTGTCGATTCTTGTGAGCGCTCGCCGTGAGGTGCGACGACGGCGAAGTCTGGCAGCACATAGCGCGCATTGTATCTCGTAGTGCTAAAGTAGAAGCCAAAATAGGGATTATTATTTAATAGTGAATCGAGACAAGCAGCAATAATCGCGCTCAGATGAGGCTATGACTTCAATGGTAGTGATGAAAGAGTTGGGTATTGAACAAGTGCTAACGGGTGATGCTCATTTTACGCAAGTAGGTATGGGATTTCAAAAGATACCTTGACTTAGTTAATAGCCTTGCAGTATTGGGTGTGGAAAAGCCAGTTGAGTGCTTTTTTAGCATTATCTCTAGTAGAAAATACGTATCAGTATCAATAAAACTTTACAGAAACTTTTCCGAAATCGTAGTGACAGAAGCTGAAGCTATAAGGCAATAATTCAGCTATGTATCACTCCTCCACAGGGGAGAACTTATGTCACTACAAACAGGATTAGATGCCGTCAAACAAGGACGCTATCAAGAAGGTATTGAATTACTAGAACAATACTGCCGCAATTGTGTTGATTGTGATTCATCAGACTATGTCAAAGCACAGATGTGGCTGATCAAAGCATATCAAGGTACCGGAGAAATCGAAAAAGCGATCGCCCTGTGCCAAAAGCTAGTGGTAAACGACAATTTACAGGTACGCAATTGGGCAGAACAGATGCGCCAAACCCTCACCCAAGCACCTGCGTCACCGCAAACAAGCTCCATCCAAAAAGTTGGTCGAGCAGCAACGGCTGGTGTCAAATTAGCAATGGGGAGTGTTGGTGGTAACTTGGTACTGGCTTCTTCTGTCACTTTAACTCTGCTTTTTGGCATGGTTTTGGTGTTAGCCTTAAGCGTGGTATTTATTTTAGGTAGCGACAATCCACTCAATGGTCTGGCGATCGCTATTGGTATCACTTTAATCTTCAATCTTGCTGCCTTTTTCTTGTCTCCCTTCCTAATGGACTTAGTCCAAAGCTGGGTTTACCAGACTCGTTGGGTAGAGTTGGCACAAGTAGAAGCCCTAAGTCCGGAGACAGCTAGAGTCATTCGTCGCGTATGTCAACAAAAAAAACTCAGTGTTCCCAGACTAGGAATTATCGACGACCAGAACCCCACAGCCTTTACCTATGGTTCATTACCTAACAGCGCACGTTTGGTAGTCAGTCAAGGGCTTTTCACCTATTTAGACGATGATGAAATTGCTACTGTTTACGCCCACGAACTAGGACACATCGTCCATTGGGATTTTGCGGTCATGACAGTAGCATCCACCTTAGTGCAAATCTGCTATCTGATTTACAGTACCGCTCAACGTCTTGGTCGTGGAGGAGGTAGTGATAACAAGATAAAAGATGCACTTCAAACAGCTGCTTTAGTTGCTTACGTATTTTACTTCGTTGGCACGTACCTGGTGTTGTACCTATCCCGCACACGAGAATACTTTGCAGACCACTTTGCTGCGGAAACCACAGGTAACCCCAATGGACTATCCCGTGCTTTAGTGAAGATTGCTTATGGTATTGTGGAAGAAGGTTCGCGGACAAAAGAACCCAGTCGCTTAATTGAGGGGACTCGCGCCTTGGGTATTTATGACCCCAAAGCTGCAACGTCCACAGGTACAGCCTACCGTATAGCTTCAGACCCGCAAAAAATTGGTCGTGTTTTCCTATGGGATATGTTTAATCCTTGGGGTTGGTGGATGGAGTTGAATTCTACTCACCCCTTGAGTGGTAAACGAATACGCGCCCTCAGCACTTATGCTGAACAGCTAGGTTTAGAAACTGAATTTGACATGGGGCGAATCGTTAAAGAAGGCAAACTTTTAAGCAAAAGTCAGCTTTATGGCAATTTCTTCTTAGATGTTGTCCTTTTTAGTATGGAAACGATTGGCTTCATAATTGGCTTAGTTATGGGTCTTATCCTGGGGTCAAGTTTAAACAATCCAGGTTTAGCAGTTGCAGCACCCTTTATCGGTTTAGGTATAGGAGTGCTTATCAAAGCTTTCGTCATGTTCCCCAACTACAACCAAGCTCCAGCAACGGATATTCTCTCTCTGATGTCAGACCCTTATGCAAGTCCGTTGCGCGGACAACCTGCGAAAATAGAAGGTCAACTTATAGGGCGTGGTGACGCAGGTTATAAGTTTGGTTCAGATTTAAAGATTCAAGACCGGACTGGAATGCTTTATTTGCACTATGCTTCACGCTTTGGTGCGATCGGTAATTTCCTGTTTGGGATGAAGCGAGTGCAAAGCTTAATTGGTTCCCAGGTTGAAGCTGTAGGTTGGTTCCGTCGAGGTATTGCTCCGTGGATGGATCTCATCCAGATGACAAGCACAAGTGGTACCATCGTTAACAGTTACCATCGCTTCTGGACATTTATTCTGGGTGGTGGATTCGTTATCTTGGGATTTGTTTGTTTTGCACTTGCTAACGGCAGCTATTAAAGTCAGTCTGTAAAGTGCCTTAAAGCCCAAGTCGTCAACCATATAGCAATCCGCCTTGGGCAAAACTGACTTTTTGATTTACACCTACACAAGCTTCTCACCTATGGCGAAAATAATCGAGATCCCCATCGAATTAACTCCATTCGAGCAGAGGAACAACTCCTAGGTCGTCATCCATTATGTTAATTTCTGTTAAGAAGCCAGAAGTCAACTAACAACTAACCACTAACCACTAACAGCCCTTACAGATATTTATGTTTATTTACACCGACTTACTTAGTTGAACTTTTGCTTGTTGCCAAAGCGCTTCTAGTTCTTCCAAACTATAATCAGAAAGGGGGCGGTTAGCAAATGTTTCCATTTTTTCTAAACGTTGAATAAATCGTTGATTTGTTCCTTGTAAAGCTTCAGTGGGGTCGAGATTGTGCCAGCGAGCAAGTTGGAGAACAGAAAAGAGTAAATCACCTAATTCGGCTTGTTGTCTTTCTGGTGTTTCGTGTTCTAAAGCTTGTTTAAATTCTGTCAGTTCTTCATTAAACTTATCCCAAACTCCGTCGATATTTTCCCACTCAAACCCAACAGCAGCGGCTTTTTTTGAAATCTTCATTGTCGCCATTAACGGTGGAAGTTTTCGGGTATAACCTTTGAGTTTGTGGCTGAGTTTTTGACTGTCTGGTGATGGTTCTCCTTTTTCGGCTGCTTTAATTTGTTCCCAGTTTTGTCTGACTTCCTCAACATTTTGCACTGAGACATCACCAAAGACGTGAGGATGACGACGAATGAGTTTTTGTGCTATGCCTTGAGCAACTTCTTTGAGAGAAAATTGTCCGTATTCACTTGCAATTTGCGCTTGTAGGACAACTTGTAAAAGTAGGTCACCTAGTTCTTCTGCGATCGCCTCTTTCTCTCCACTATTAATAGCATCTACAACTTCATATGCTTCTTCTATGACATATGGTGTTAGTGTTTGGGGAGTTTGTTCTAAATCCCACGGACAACCACCATCAGGCGATCGCAATTTTGCTACCACATCTATCAATTCTTGCAATGCTGCTAAAGTTTCGGTATTTCTCATGTTAGTTGTTAGTAGATAGTTGTTAGTAGATAGTTGTTAGCTGTGAAAAAATACACTAATATTCTCCTCATACCCCTGTCTTTTTCGACCGACGCGGAGTGCGGCTCTTCGCTTTAGGTTTCTTCATTTTCGCACGTGGTAACAGTCCGCGAACTCCCTGCTTTTGGAAACGCTTATAAGCTGAGCCTCCCCAATCACTTAAGGAATGACTCATAGCACCAACTTCCAGTCCCAGAAATAGGGTGAGCAGTTCCGTCCCATGAACAGACAGGGCGTGAGTGACCGCATTACCCATTTTCTGCCAATTTAACGGCACATTCCAAAGCTTTTCGGCAACTACTAAAGCTAAAATTCCCAGGATAACTATTAAACCACTCAAGTATAGAACTCGTAGTGTCGTACCGATGATCGGTCCGTGCGATAAGAAAGAGCGATGACGCAGACTTTTTTGATAAGGTAACCAAATGAATCGCAAAAAACCCCAGCGTTGGTAGTGACGGGAGTAAATATCCAAGTCCGGTCCAAACATCAGCCCCCCGAAAAGAAACCCAGCCGCAACCAATAGAGTCAGGTTACCACTCTGAGTTTGCCAAAAAGCGACTCCAGTCACCAACGGCAAAGCCCATAAAGTAATGCGATCGTGTGTCCGACCAGAGGGCATAGGCAATTCAAAAGTCAACTGAAGTACGAAAGAAGAAGTTATGATTAGGAAGTTACACTTTGCACTGGAATAAACTCAGCGTTGGATATGGCTGGGATCTATTAGCTATAAGTTATTAGCTGAAAGCTGATAGCTGACCGCTGAAAGTATAAACTTGTCATATGGTTACTTTTTCTCATAAATTATTATGGTACTCCATTGCTCCAATCATGCCACCAATGATTATATGGGTGAAGTTCCCGTCAAAGTTCAACTCACAAATGCCATAGACGAAGCGCTTGTGAGTCGAGGAATGCTCAACCCAAACAGACTCAGGATATATGAAACCGAAGCACTGGTAGATACCGGAGCAGTGAGAACAGTATTACCAACGTCGATTGTACAGCAGTTAGGTCTGCGGATTCGGGGTTGGCTACTGTTTGCTAATGGTACGGAAGAATCAATTGGCGTGACAGAACCTGTCATTATAGAGTTGGAAGGACGCGAAACTACTGAAGCTACGTTAGTCACAGGCAATATCGTGTTAATTGGGCAAACAGTACTGGAAACACTGGACTTACTTGTAGATTGTCAGAAACAGCGACTGGTACCCAATCCTGAACATCCTAATTATCCTGTCCTAAGAATTTAAAAAAAAAATTCAAAAAAACTATCGCATTCTCAAAATTTCTGTGCTAACATTGATTCTTGTGAGCGAAAAACGCACGGGCGGTTAGCTCAGTTGGTAGAGCGCCTGCCTTACAAGCAGGATGTCACAGGTTCGAGTCCTGTACTGCCCATAGTATTAATCCCGTGCATACGCTGAAAGCATTGTGACTTTACCCATAATTTTGCCGCAACGGCAGGTTTATGCTTCTTATTTACTC
>JAWQFQ010000127.1:0-25789 GCA_035967975.1 Scytonema sp. PMC 1070.18 | reverse complement strand
CGAAAGTCTACCAGGGGAGTCAGTTATCAGGGTGCATCTACCATTACTCTGTTCTGTTGAGAACTGATGCACTCCGGATAAATTTCCCAACATTCAATGTTTGTGGTATCAAAAACAAAAACCCCCAGCAGCCAAAAGTCTACCAGGGGAGTCAGTTACTTTAACCGAGCAGTATTGCATCTACTATTACTTTGTTCTATAGCAATTCTCGTTTGGATAAAATACAGATTCATCTGCGTTGAGGGTGCGTTCATCTGTGGTTTTTTAATTTAAAAACGTATTAGATTCAACAGAGAACCGCTATATTGAGAACCGATGTACTCCAGACAAATTTCCCAATATTCCGTGTTTGTGGTATCAAAAATAAAACCCCCAGCAGCCGAAAGTCTACCAGAGGAGTCAGTTATCAGGGTGCATCTACCATTACTCTGTTCTGTTGAAAACCGATGCACTCCGGACAAATTTGTGAGTTCGATTTATACGTACTTGGTAATTTCCATTATTTCATGGATCTAATTTTCGCTCATCCGAGTAGTGTTGGAAGTGGTATTATATTTTCTTGGCAAACAACCTGTTGTATGATAATATGATAATTTAAAAAAGTTTCAACGTTGCATCGACCAATGTCAGCACCCCTGCCCAAAAGCTAGGGGCTTCATGTCATAGCTCACATCCACTCCAAAGTCATAGCTACCTGTCAAGCAAAAAAACCCCCAAAGGGTGTTAAATACCCTCCTGGGAGCTAACGATCAAGGTGCATCTACCACTATGAATGTTCTGAGCGAAACTAATAAAATCCGGATAAAGTTAAGAAAGAAGGTTGAATTCTTTCTTGTAAATTCAGAATTACTTAGCCTATAAAAGAGGAATACTATCTCTTATCCCAAAAGACATGGTTTTTAACCCAAATCCATCTTTCAAGAATACAGGGGTGTAGGGGAAAATAGTATTTCTTCCATTCATAACAGGCTGCACACGCAGCTAGTCGCCGCTCTCAAAAAACGCTCAATAGTGGAAGTTGTAGAGCAAAACACCTTGAATCAGAAACATTCAGTTGCAGGATGCATCTAAGGTATCATAAAAAGCGAAACGACTTGAAACTTTCGCTTTTCAAACAAAATTTAGGAGGCGAACAGGAAAAGTTGTGACCCAGGAATTTCACATTTCCGTAACTCCAGTAGGGCTAAATGACTACTTGGTGCGGACGGAACAAGTCGCGCCTGGGGTGCCATTGGCAGAAGAACTGGTGAGTTGGCCTGTAGCTGATTGGTTAACAGCTGCTGGTCACGTCATGAATGACCCGTTGAAAACAGTACTGCAAGGAGATGCGATCGCAAGAAACTCCGTCAACTTAGTGGCATTGGGTCAACAACTGTATAACGCACTGTTTCAAGGCACTCTCAGAGATAGTTGGATTACGGCGCAAGGAATTGCCCAAAACCATCAACAGGTACTCAGGTTACGTTTGGGACTCAAGGACACCAGGTTAGCACGTCTGCCTTGGGAAGTCATGCACGCAGGAGATCGCCCCGTTGCGACTGGACCCTATATCGCTTTCTCCCGCTACCAAAGTGGAATGGGAGGAGCGTCTCGTCTGCCCTCTACAAGTATGCCAAGACTTGTACAGGAAGATGGAATCAACGTTTTAATGGTAATAGCATCACCCACGGACTTAGTCCGGTTGGATTTACTCAAACAAGAAGCGATAAAACTCCAAGCCGAACTGCATCGGAATACAGAAGGGAGAAGCGATCGCCCCCAGATTGAACTCACCTTACTAGAACAACCAGGGAGAGAAGAATTAACACAAGCACTAGAACAAGGAAGATACCACGTTCTGCACTACTCCGGTCACAGTAACTTAGGACCCAACGGCGGAGAAATCTACCTAGTCAGTAACAGAACCGGCTTAAAAGAAAGCCTCAGTGGCGACGACTTAGCAGGATTATTGGTTAACAATAACATCCAAATGGCAGTGTTTAACTCCTGCTTGGGAGCGTACGGAGCAACTGGCGACAAAGTCATAGACAGTGGCGAACGCAATTTGACAGAAAGCTTAGTCAAGCGAGGTATTAAAGGCGTTTTGGCAATGTCAGAACGCATACCCGATGAAGTGGCGCTGATGCTGACACAACTGTTCTACCGTAACCTGTCGCTGGGGTTACCCGTGGATGTGTGCGTGAGTCGGATGCGCCAAGGACTGATTGCAGCATATAGTTCCCATCAATTGTACTGGGCATTACCGATTTTATATTTACAAAAAGAATTTAACGGTTATCTCAGCCCAGAAGCACATACACCTAGTGATGAAGAACTTCTTGACGAGTACGATACGACCATCAGCACAACAACACCAGTTTACTCCGAAACGGCAACTGATGCCGAAATGGCATTACCAATCGACGACATGATCCCCTCTGCGATCACACGCAGCGACTTCTCTGAATTGGACTGGCTTGGAGATGACACTTGGGGCGACCTCGTCGATGAAATTGAATATGATGATCCCAGCTATGCAGAAGATTCAGCAATAGTCTCAGATTTGTTCCGCCAGCTAGATAGACAGAAAGCTGAGTCAGAACAATCTTCTATGACGGCTGAACTGATACAAGATTTTAGTCAAGATAATATTGAAGACGCAGAAGTTTCCGGAGAAATAGCATCCTTAGAAAGCGATATAGGGATGTGGGAAGAGGTAAAAGCCGCAGCTCACAGTAGAACGCCAGGAGCAAATCGTCGCGAACTACCTGGTGTTGGTGAAACCCCTCCAGAAGCATCTCGGAACTTGCAAGACGAAGGCTGGGATAACTTAACTCTCCCCCCATCCGATCCAGCTCCAGTTAATCCAACAAGGAAACCCCAACCGAGACAGGGCAGAAAACGTAATTTGCCGACCACCGTTGGTATTGTAGCAGCAAGTGCGATCGCAGCGATCGCTGGTTTCAGTTGGTGGACTCAAAATCAACAGCCGTCAAAGCAGCCTGACCCAGCTATTATCTCATCTCAACCCGATTTAAATACCCCGGTCTTTAACATCAGGACTGAAGCAACCGGGCTAGTCACAGCATACGCTGCTGATAAATTAAGCAAGGGTGAGTTACAAGCAGGTTTAGTAGCAGTAGAAGAACTCCTCGACCGTGGAGCACTTACAAATGCTCAAACCGCCCTAAATCTAGTTCCCGAACGGCTAGCAAACGATCCATCTGTCAACTTTGCCAGAGGGCGACTAGCATGGCAATCTGCCCAAACCGGAGACACAAAATACACTATAGATGATGCCCGTCGTTATTGGGAACTAGCCGTTAAAGCCAATCCCGACTCACTATTATATCGTAATGCTTTAGGATTTGCTTATTATGCACAAGAGAAATTGGATCTAGCTAATGACTCTTGGTTTAAGGCGTTGAACGTAGCGGTTGAAGAAGAGAAAACATCTGATTCTCCTTTTGACAAACCCCCCGTAAAACCAATACCTAGAGATGCTTTAACCACTTACGCTGGATTAGCCCTCGGATTGTACAAAACATCCAACGGTCAACCGACTGCAAAACAAGATCAATATATTAGTGAAGCATTAAAGCTGCGCCAAATGATACTAAGAGATGACCCAGTCTATTTTGAAGGAGAAGAACTACGGAAAAATTGGTTGTGGACAGACAAAGCTATTCAAGATTGGCAAAGATTTCTCCAGATCCAACAAAAGCAGCGATGATGAGAAGAGGGTGTGGGGTGTAGGGTGTAGGGGGAAAGATGAGTTTAAAAATCTAAAACTATAGAGACACCCTTACAATGTGTCTTTATAAATTGTCTTATCTGAACTGGACTAAATTGCAACAAGCGATCGCACATTTAATTTACGTATTAGGACTGCTCCCTACCCCCCACACCCTAACCCCTACACCCTATTTAATCCCCTCAAAAGGTCCGAGAAAAGTTGGCTTGGGACGAGTTATGTGAACCTCCCACAAAGCCTTAAGAGTTGATAACATTTCTCGGAAACTATAGTACGTAATTGTTTGAGGTCGGTAAGTTTCCCAATCTGGAGTTCCCAAACCAATAGCATCTACACCCATCTGGCGACAGGTATAAACAGCACGGGATAAATGGAACTTCTGCGTCACTAAAACTGCTTGCTGAACTCCAAAAATATTCTTAGCACGATAACAACTTTCATAGGTACTGAAACCCGCATAATCTAAAGTCATATCTTGAGCAGGAACACCTCTTTCCACAGCATATTGCTGCATCGCCGTTACTTCATCATAATCTGGACTGCTGTTATCACCCGTCATCAACAGTTTTTGCACGCGTCCTTGCTTGTAAAGTTCAACAGCAGCCGTCACGCGATCGGCTAACATTGGTGATGGTGTTCCATCCTCCCAAACCCCAGCACCAAAGACCACTGCAATTCTCTGCGGTGGAATTTCCGACGGATTCGTGTAGCGGCGACTGCTAGTAGTAGCATTGACATAAAAATTTAGTCCTATAACGGCAATTGTACCACTCAACAGAAGCAGCCAGAGTATCAATCGCCAGTACAGCACAAACCATTTGGGTACCATAAAGAACATTCTATTAGATTGTTTCTGTTGTAACAGCAGACGTAGGATTTGGGGTATGGTTTCAGAATTCGGGTATGGGGGGTAGGGTGTGGGGTGTAGGGAAAATACAATTTTTTACAGCAGAAAAGCTTGAATCATCCTGAAGCGTCCGTGAAATATCAGTAAGAATACCATAGTGCATCTAAATATCATTTTATATATTAGTTGCATTCAATACAATTCAACTCCATTTATTATGCTAGATTATCACATTGGTATTTTCTCGCAATTATTTGATACTTGGGAAAAACTGCCCGATAGCTTTAAGACAGAAATTTTTCATTTTATTAGGTTAGAGTTTACAGAAATATTGAGTCAATATTACACACATAATCAAAAATTCTTCAATTTAGATAAAATAAACAGTTTTGAAGAATTTTGGACTGATTCACCAGACTTACAAAAGTTTAATGGATTATCTAAAATCAGAACATCCATAGCTCTTGGCGTTCAAGCAATCACCTTACCTGTGACTACATCGTTATTTGGGTGTGAGGAAACCCAAGAAAAAGCAGAAGAATTCAGTCAAGAAGTTGCCAATTATGTTACTAGTGATGATGTAATATCTACTTTAAGTCACAAAATAGGTAAGCCAAAAAAACAAGAGACAAAAGCGCAGTTTGTAGCAAGAGCCAATGCTGTGTTTGAAGAGATTTTGATGAGAAAGTTATAGAGAAGCCCTGAATTAAAATTCGGGCGCTCAAGCTCAAACCCGTTAAAACGGGTTAGAACTCAATACTTGTCGGAAAGAGCGAAAATTAGAAACCCGGTATCTTGGAGATACCGGGTTTCTGGTACAGCGATTATATCCCTTGCTGTATTGGGTTAGAACCACCCATATTCCGCACTTCAACTTGAAGTACATAGAGATTACATAATGAGAAAAGCAAAAAAATCAAGATGATTAAGAAATAGAGTAATGAACAAATATATTTTGAAAAATAAAAAAGAGATTGAGAGCAGCCTGTGCTATCCGTGGAATTATTTTGAGAAGAGTGATAACTGAGCTAATTGAGCAATCTCCATCAAGGTAAATACAAAGCATCGCGATGTTCAGCAAGAACATTAAGCCAATGATTCGATTTTGGTTTTGGAAGTAAATGGGTAGAGCAGGCAAAGAACCGCGTTTAAAACGGTGAAATCCACGCTCCAACAGCCATTCATCCCGGTAGAGCACCCAACACACTAACTCTTCATTGGATCAATCCGACCAATCCCAAGACCTATCTCAGGGACTGAGAAAGCAAGCCCGACATATCCAATACACGCCCAGACCAAAGAAGTGCAAGTTCTGCAACTTGAGTACGAGCGTTATTATCTGACCAGATTTTGTCCCAATCTAATTCCCACCGTGCAAGTTGGACTTGAATATTAACTAATTCCTCAGCAAGTTCAGGTTCAATTTCTGCTGCTGTCCACTCAATAAACCACTTGGTCTCATAAACTACACTGCTCACTGCTTCAATATGAGCAATATTAGAGAATGATTTAATGCGTGCTAAATTTGATGCTAAGTTACCTAAACGGGTGGGAATATCATCGCGTTGAAAGCGTGCTTGTTTTTCATTTAAATTCTGGTTCATGACCACCTATTAACTCCACAGTGATTTGTTTTACACGTTCTCGAATTGCTAGATTTTGAATAATCATTGACCGATTACTTTGACTCGGACGAATATTGATTATTGATTCATAAGCTATTTCCTGAGTAAATGGAAGCCAATCAGCACCCCAAATATCTTTTTGCTTACTACCATCTTTCAGTAACAAAGCTTCACACTCAGCATATTGTTCTCCTCCTCCAGCAAGAATACCTTTTTCTATATCAACTGCTATTTTGATATAGACTCTCAAAGCCTGTAGCATTTCCTCGACTTGCTTGAGAGTTGCACACTCCTTAACGATAATTACCAAACTTTCTTTCCCTCCTCATGTTCAATTTTAGCTTGCACTACCTGAATAATTCTTATCGCACAATAAGAGGGGTAACATTCACGCCCGTCAGCTGATAATGTTGCCAAAAGAACGGGTTGTGACAGAAAAACAATTCTGAAGGGATTGTAAGAATGCCTTGGAGCAGAATATCATTGAAGAGAAGAAGCGACCAGGTACCAGTGCAGAATATTGGTTTAGCGTCTGTCTCAATTCCCAATTCACCTCAGCTGCCTGCCAAAAATATACCAAGCCAGGAGAAATTCTCTTTAGATATTCCGGAAATTCATCTTCCAGAAGCTGACTCAGCAGAAGCTTTTGCTAGTTCAGAGCCGATGTACTCCAGCGATGAACCGTCGTATACATCACTACAGCAACTATTGCAGTCTGCTAGACAAAGTCGCCCAGATGAGTCAGAAGCAGAAAACCTCCCCAGTGTTCAGACAATTGAAGTCGCAGCCGAGGCGATGCCTTCTCTACAAGAGGCTTTGCCAACAGCAACGTCTTCTCCTTCAAAGACGCTACCGCCAACGACGAACGCACCACAGAACACAGACAGCACAGAGCTTACCAATACTGACAATTTTCAATCTGTATTGGTTTCTACAGTCCTAAATGAAGCGATCGCACAACCGAAAATCTACGAAGAAGAACAGATTAAAACCGATGATTCTGACTCTGTATTGGTTGATGTATTTGAGTTCATAGCAGTTTTATACCAATTCTCTAACAATTTGCTACACGTGAAATATCTTGTAAGGACGAACAGCTTTTCGCCCTTACCTAGGATATGTCTTGTCTTCTATTGGAGAATCTAATCTCAATGAGCAGGTTTCTTTTGAACAAACAAACTACTTTTTTTCAGATGCCTATACTTCAGAAAATCTATGAATAAAATTTAGCCCCATATTATACCACACTTACTGATAAATTTATTAAACTAGGAGTCTTTCATGTCCAATTTCCTGCATTCCAACAACGGTTCACTATTTGCACTTGAGCATAGTTTATTCAATAAAATCACTGACAAGCAGACATCTGAGCAATTCACCGATGAACAAGAGGAAGAGATTCTGCAGACAAACACACAAGCCTTTGATGTTGGAGAAGCGATCGCTTTAGAATATCAAGAAAATACTGAGCCTGATTTCGAGTCGATAAGTAGCCAGTATGACGAACAAGAAGAAGATGATGCTGATCCAGATGCTTACACTAGTCGGGGTTTTGATCTGCAATTAGAAAACATCCCTACCTATGATGTAGAAGCCTTTACTATCGAAGATGAAGAAACACCCCAGTTAAACAACAACCCACTAGCTGAATCTCATTCCCTGTTTGCCTTAGAGCAAAGTGTATTCGCCGTTTCTAGAAACGGACAAGCACATCAATTGGCAGAAGAAGCAGAAAATACAGAATCAGATGAACCTGGTTTCTCGGAATCCCATTCTCTATTTGCCTTAGAGCAGAAAATCTTAGAGTCAACTAGCACAAACCTTGCAGCACAACAATTTGCAGTGGCAGAATCCTTCAGTCAGGATGTAGAAGCACAAGCTTTTGACTGGGATGAGGCGATCGCCTTAGAATACGAAGCATCCGCCTGTCCTCCTACCCCATTTACTTTTGACTTTTGACTTCCCCGAAGGGGCTGACTGGTTGCCCACTGATGAAAGTAGCGATAGCTTGGAGGATGAATCATTACCTTTTCAAGTCGAAGCTTTTGAGGTAGAAGAAGAACCAGCATCAGCACCAGCAGATGAAGATGATAGTGTTAGTGGGGCATATGGGTTCGATGTCGATGATGAGCAGTTAGAACCCAAACAAGAAGAGTTAAACAATAGTCAGTCTTATGGATTTGATACTGACAATGATGAACCAGCAAAGCCTACCCCTCAGAAGAGTCAAGATTCCGAGGCGATTCCTATTAATGCTACTGTAGTGACACCACCAAGTCCACCGCTTAAGTCAGCTCAGCCCATTGAAGCCTTGAGCGATGATGATTTTGATGAGTTAGAGCGTGGTACTGTGAGCGATCGCACTGCCGATGCCGAAGCGTTTGCAGCCGATTTGGCTGCTATCATGCGGGGTGAAAAAGTCTACGAACCTCCATCTGAAACAACCACTCAACTGCCGCCTGCGCCTCAACCTCAACCTGCGCCTCCATCCCAAGCCCAATCTGTAGCACCCAAGAAATCAAGCCCTCACGATATTTTTGACCAAATGGGCAGAAATATGGCTCATGCGACAGCATTTGATTTAGGTACTTTTTCCTTCTTGAAAAAGACAAACGAGCATCTGAAGGCAATCTCGAAGTTTCTTGGGAAGAGATTTATTGGGAATTGGACAGAAGAAGATATCGAAAGAGAGATGACAGAAGAAGATATCGAAAAAATCATGACCATCGTAAAATCGTTTATCCATTAGAGCATAAACAAGCCGAACAAGATTTTAAAAATATAGATAAGAAAAGTTGGGTGGGTGTTTTGTTTTTTTGGAGCGATCGCATTCCTAAATGGCGATCGCCAAGCGTGTAAGCGCACATAATCAAAACTAGTGTGTGAATTGTGCGATCGCTAAGATAAGGGACTGTTTAGCCATGCTGCCCGCACCGAAGTAAAATTTAGCAGCAAACCCCGACAAACTGTGGCGTTTTGGGTTTACCCGTTGAATTATATATTACAGCAGTTTTCACCTATCATATACGCTCGGTTTCTTAAAGAAACCGGGTTTCTAGCACCTTAAATATTATGCCAAGCAGTATTGGAAGACTATGATTCACTATCTAAATTCTTCACTAATTCTTCCAATTCTTCAACAATTGTAACAAAAGCTTCATTTTTATTTTTCCAATATCTTCCAGTGACAAAGTGACCATTTCCTGGTAAAGGTTGAAGATTACCAAGTTGAACATCGCCTAACTTAATATTTTGCCAGTTAGCAGCATTACTAAGTAGTATGGGAATAACATGAGTTCCTTCAGCTTCTCTTTTTACCATTGCTCGCTGAACCTCATAGTTAAGCTGGTTCAATGAAGCCATAAAATCTTTACTAATAAGTAGAAGAATTATACGGGCTGAGTTGAGATGCTTTTCCATCTCATCCTTTTTATTCCTGCCTGCGATAATTTTACTTGTATCCCAAAGTTTGATAATACCTTGTAACTCTAAAGGTTTAAAAGTCTTTTCTAGTTCCTTCCACAACTTTTTATCTGTTGGAGAAGAAGAATACAATACAAGAACTTCTATAGCTAACATATTTGCAGGGTGCTTTTGCTCAACTGGTAGTCTATTCCCTAAGCCTAAGCTTTTATTATCTATTAGGCGTGAGGTGCTTGGCTGGCGATTAGGTGTGGAATCAGTAAACTTTGGGGTAAAAGGTTCAACACTAACATCAGGAGATGCAATAGTTGCGTTTGCATCTTTTGTAAACAATTTAGGAACTAGTTCCTGTGGAATCCCTTCTGAAGCAATTGCATTACAACCCAGTTCATATGCTTCATCGTAAGACCAGCCTGCACCAATTGCATCATAAAAGCCTACTGCAAATTTGATAGCCGCATCGTCTCTCATCAAATCACTCATACCAATCACATAATTAATATGCTTGGCGATCGCCTCCGCTTGAATCACTGAATAACAAGCGTTTAGAACCACACACTCAACACCCCGACGAGCAAATAACTTAAACAACCCTGCTATTGCTTCGGTTGAAACGAGTCGTGCTTCACCAACATCATTTTCTAGAATGATTCCTTCTGTACCTGAACCATGTCCACAAAAGTGAACAATTTCTGGATGAAAATCTAACAAAGCTCGACGAAGTTCATCCGCACGAACTGCCCATATTTGCTGTAAATTATACCTCTCTCTATACCGTGACCTCTGTAATCCTGAGCCAATCTCTCGCACTTCCTTGTCGAGGCGTAATCTAGCTTGATTCAGTGGATTAGATGCCAGTAGTAGAATTGTTTTACTGGCTGAGAGGTGGGAGTTGTCTTGCATAGGGGTAGTGTGCTGACCAGTATCAAGGGAATAGTTATGAAATAAAATTTGAATAAAAGCGCTATCTTCATCTCCCGTAAAAGATTGAATGTAGTTTAAGAAAACCCCCAAGGCTTCTTTTCTATCAGCCACCTGTCCAAATTGGGATAAAAAACGTACCACGTCTACGGACACAGCCATCGGCATACCATCTAAATCCAATCGGGACAAGATAACATCTGCTTTGGGTACACCTTCAAATGCAGCAGCAACTAAACGACGGCGATCGCGTACATTAGCAAAATCTGGCAACTTCTGCACAATTTGTGTTAAGCGTCGAAAATCAGGTTGAGATAGCTGGACACTCAAATTGACTGCTCCTATGGCAGAGGACTGTTGAATTCTATGTTAATACTTGGATAAGTGAAGTGTTGGGTAGTAAAGAAAGGACTGACTAGTGTCCACT
The DNA here is from genome assembly GCA_035967975.1 of Scytonema sp. PMC 1070.18. GTDB lineage: Bacteria > Cyanobacteriota > Cyanobacteriia > Cyanobacteriales > Nostocaceae > Scytonema. Next base: position 14,813 of record JAWQFQ010000127.1, on the reverse strand, counting down.
TACGATGACATTTATGCGATTGTACGCCAGATTCCAAGAGGTCGAGTGGCGACTTACGGTCAAGTAGCAGATTTAGCCCATCTGTACGGTAAAGCACGTTTAGTTGGATACGCCCTTTATCGCATAGATATAAGTTCATCTGATGTTCCCTGGCATCGTGTTGTGAATGCCAAAGGTGAGATATCCTACTCACCATTACGCCAGGGTGCAGACTATAGACAAAAATTTCTTTTAGAACAGGAGGGAGTAGAATTTAATACTGAAGGGAAAATTAACCTGCGTGATTATTTGTGGCGACCTTAGAGGTAAGCGTTCAACCCTCAGCACTCAGCACTCAGCCATAGCGCTCTATACGAGAAATCATAAACCGGACTCTGGATACCTTTAAGACGAAGACTTTTGATGTTTGTTACGTTCCTCCACCGCCTTGCTGACAATTCGCACCACAAGATTACTCATGGGGCGGTCTTCTTCCTCCGCCCATTTCACTAAAGCCTCATAGACATCTTTGGGGAAATAGACAGAAGTTTGGACGCGATCGCTCTGGGTCATGAATCTTTAGCATAATTTGCTGCCCAATCATCATACCCCTTTCACCTTGTCACACATCTAAATAATGTGCAACAAAGTTGTTTTGTGTTAAACTAACAAACATTGTAAAACATTATTTTTGTGTTTTTCAAGATTCCTGCCAGCGAGCGGGATACCGATAGCTTTCAAAGATAGCCTCAACACCTTACATCTACGAACACGTGTTTTGAGAACTAGTGAAATAAAGGATGTGGAGTGAGTTACGACAACGTTTGTAAATACTTAGCCGAACAGTATCCAGCAGAATTTGTCCGTTGGCTATTGGCGGTTGAACCTTCCGAGGTTGAAATACTAAAAACTGAATTGAGTTTAGAACCCATTCGCGCTGATGCTGTTACCTTCCTGCGAACAGCTAACCAAATTTTACATATTGAGTTTCAAACACTCGCGACATCTAAACGACCAATTCCATTCCGAATGTTAGATTATTCAGTGCGATTGAAAAGACAATATCGTTGTCCTGTTACACAGGTGGTGATTTTCTTGCAGGCAACCCGTGATGAAATTGCCTTTACTGAAGAATATCGTGATGAAACGACTGTTCACCACTACCGAGTCATGCGTTTGTGGGAACAAGATCCAGCATTATTTCTTGCTAATCCAGCACTACTACCCCTAGCACCCTTAACACAAACAGCCTCTCCTCAGGCTTTATTAGCACAAGTTGCAGAGAGTGTTGCTAAAATTCCTGATAGGGAGCTACGGCAAAATATTGCGGGTTGTACTGAGATTTTAGCTGGTTTGCGATTTCAAGAAGACTTAATTCAGCAATTGTTACGAGAGGATATCATGGAAGAATCGGTCATTTATCAAAGTATTGTTAAAAAGGAAGCATTAAAGTTAATTACTCGTCTGCTTAATCGGCGTTTTGGTGAACTGGATTCATCGTTAATTGAGCGAGTTAGGGGACTATCTACTGAACAGCTAGAAGCATTGGGTGAAGAACTATTAGATTTTTCTCAAGTCACTGATTTAGTTGCGTGGTTTGAGCAGCAACAGACAGCTTGAAAAAGTGTCAGCCGACTTAAAGCTAAATTCAGACAAATCTGAATACACAGCGGTTTTCAGTTAAGTGCAATATTGATTGGAGGGCAAACAACCGTTTGCCCCTACATTGTCTTGATATTACCGAGGAAGGATATCATCTAAGCGAGGTTTAAGGCTGGATAAAAGTGGTGAGTTAATGAATTGATTTAATCGGTATTTTTGCTGAATATAAGTGTCTTCAACTAGTTGACAGATAGTAAAGGTAGGTTGTTTGGGCTTACCAATAAATGCTACGCCACCTAGACCTCGATAATCCACAATCCAATACTCAGGAATCCCTAAAAGCGCATATTCTTCAACTTTACGAGCATAATCCGTTTCCCAGTTTGTGCTAACAACTTCAACTATCAATTTTATTGATCGCCCCAAGGTAATTACGGGTTCTCGTTCCCAAAGCGGTTCGCGATCTAGAACGGTTTCATCCAAAACGACAATATCGGGACGACGAGCGGTAGCAGCATCTGCAAAGGGGTAAATTAAACAAGTGCGAGGAATAAACCAAGGGAGATTTTCTGCGACAAGATAGATACCAATTTGAGTAGCAAGCTTACCACTCACTGTTTCATGAGGACCAGTAGGTTCCATATCAATTAGTTCTCCATCTGCCAGTTCATAGCGGGAATTATCTCGGTATTGAAACAGAAAATCCTCTTTAGTGAAGGGTTTTTGGGGAATATAAGTCATGAAAACATCCTCTTTATTATGTGCAGCTTCACATCAAATTCTCAATTTGATGTTAATACTTGGATAAATGAAGTGTCTTGCTTTCACTCACATACCTCGTTAAAATCTCAATTCATAATTCATAATTCATAATTCATAATGGCGAATAACTTCCGCGATAGACAAAGCCTGTGCGATCGCTCCCCTGGGAGTATGGGGTTCATCACCATCAAAAATTTCTGAAATCGAGCCAAGACAGGTATCAGACGAGAAGTGCTTTAGCAAAGGTTGCCAATCAAAGGGTAGTGGTCGGTCAGGGAAAAAACGCTCCCAAGCACGGGTAAAAGGACCAATTAACCAACACCAAACAGTACCTTGATGGTAGGCGCGATCGCGTTGTTGGGGATTACCTAGATACGTACCAATATACTGCGGGTCGTTAGGAGCAAGCGTCCGAAGTCCATAGGGGGTCAGTAAGCAAGAACGGGCTATGTTTAATACTTGACGCCCTTGGGATTGAGAAAAGGCACAATGGGAAAGGGAAAGCGCTATAACTGCATTTGGGCGAACTTGAGAATTACGGCGATCGTCAGGCTCAATTGTGTCATATAGGTAGCCCAGGCGAGGATTCCAATATTTTTGCAGCGAATTTTGTACTTGTCGTGCGAGATGGATGTATCGTCGTGCTTGCTTAGCAAGACGCCCAGGGTCAGCAACTGCTTCGTGTTCAATCAAAATTTCTGCCCACCGACTTGCCCAACACAATGCTGAATACCACAGAGCATTAATTTCCACAGGTTTTCCAAGCCGAGGGGTCACTGGTTGTCCCTCAACCACCGCATCCATCCAAGTCAGAGCAACATTCCGAGCATACCAACCCAAGAGTCCATCTGTAGTATCCACTTGAATATTGTAGCGAGTACCACCGATAAAAGCTTTGTAAATTTGTTGCACTACCGGATATTGCTCTGCCAAAAACTGCCAGTCTTGGGTGGCTTCTAAGTACAGTCCCAAAGTTTCAATCCACCATAGGGCTGCATCAATACTGTTGTAAAATGGCTCACCATACATATCTGGAAAGGCATTAGGAATCAAACCAGAACGACAGTAACGCCCAAAGGTTTGCAATAGCCCTTTTGCCAACTCGTAACGTTTTGGAACCAACGCCAAACCGGGTAACGCAATTAAGGTATCGCGTCCCCAGTCATTAAACCAATGATATCCAGCAATAACAGTGGGACCATTAATAGAAGCACGGTAAACAATAAATTGATCGGCAGCTTTTAGCAACTGGTGACAAATAGGGGTGTAGGGTGTGGGGTGTGGGGTACATTTATCGTTCCAGCCATAAATTTGAGAGAACCGCTCTTGCTCTTGTTCCACAACTTCTGCGAAGGTTTCTGAAGTCAAGGGAGGTAGTGTCTCATTGGGAAAACCTACCCTCGCCTCTAGAGTCACTATGTCGCCTGGTTCGAGGGTGACTGTTAAATAACCGGGACTGAATAGGTCTTCGCGATCGCCTAATCCCCGTTCCATTTCTTCAGGTAAACTGTAATTCCAGTACCAAACGCTGTCTGGTTGATACTCTCCTTTTGACCATCGCAATAACCAAGGTGTACCAAAACTCTTGGAAATAATTGCTTGCAGACAAACTTGCTGTTGTCCTAACAATTGTGAGAATTCTAGTTCTGGAATACCTTTTTGCTGGTAGTGAAAATCGCGATCGGCTACAAGCAATCGCAATCTCACGATCGCACTATTGATTCCTTCATAGCGATACTGAATCAGAATGCGATGGCAAAAAGGGGAATCGAGAGTCGGGAGCAGTGAATGGGGATTAAAATTGTCTTTCCCAGAGATGATACCCCATGGACTGCTTCCTACAAACCCATAAGGCATCACTAACGACCTTGAAAGCAGCCAGTTATCTTCTCCCCAACTCCATGTAGGTATTGGGTTTATATCAAAACGGCGAAGCAGACGGTAGCCTTTTGGTTCTATCTGACCGCTACTCCAGAAATTTGTTCCCAGTGCCACGACTCGATCTGGAAGTTCCAAACTGGCTTCTAAATGTGAAAGTAGCAGGGTACGCCCTGAAGGTGGGCTGGTAGCAGCAAATAACCAGCCATGATAAGTGCGAGTGCGGACATCAGAAACTGTTCCACTAGCAAAACTACCCAAGCCATTCGTCAGTAACCACTCTTTTGTATTTATATCAACCATTTGCTACTCAAAATCGTTATGACTATGATATAGTCGTATTAAGTGATATTTAGGGATTCTAAACAAGGATATTGCACAAAAACTGACAGTTTGTAGTAGCTTGTTCTTGAGAGCCTTAAATAGGCAAGAATTCCGCCGCGAACGATAAAGATGGCGAGGACGGGTAAGATTTACTAAACCCGAACTCCAACGCTGTTAGACGGATATAAGTTTAAGTTGAAGGAGATAATGGTTAATGCCTCTTACTTACCCATCAGAAGGATGCCTCCGTGTAGGTCAACAAGCTCCCGACTTCACAGCAACAGCTGTTGTCGATCAGGAATTTAAGACAATTAAACTGTCCGACTATCGCGGCAAGTATGTCGTACTCTTTTTCTATCCTCTAGACTTTACCTTTGTTTGCCCCACCGAAATCACAGCATTTAGCGATCGCTACGAAGAATTCAAGAAAATTAACACCGAAATTCTTGGTGTTTCTGTAGATAGCGAATTTTCCCATCTTGCGTGGATTCAAACAGATCGCAAATCTGGTGGTGTTGGTGACCTCAACTACCCTCTAGTTTCTGACATCAAGAAAGAAATTAGCGCCGCTTACAACGTTCTCGACCCTGCGGCTGGAGTTGCTTTGCGTGGGTTGTTTATCATCGACAAAGATGGAGTTATCCAACACGCTACCATCAACAACCTAGCTTTTGGTCGTAACGTTGATGAAACCCTGCGGACACTCCAAGCCATTCAATACGTTCAATCTCACCCTGATGAAGTTTGTCCAGCTGGTTGGCAACCGGGTGACAAGACAATGGTTCCTGACCCCGTGAAGTCCAAAGTTTACTTCTCGGCTGTCTAAAATCTAAGATTTTCGCAGTAGCGCTACTACGTTACTGCGAAATCACCAAAAAAGAATGAAGGATGAAAGATAAAGAATGAGAAGTTCTATCATAAATCCGAACGGCTTATTTAGTCAGCGTTTTTTTCGGAATTTTCTACCAATTCCAGCTTCAAATAAATTGCAGTTAGGATTAATAACACCTGATTTTCAACTACCCGATATCACTAACGGAACTTTAGTTAAATTATCAGATTATAGAAGCAAGCAACCCGTGTTACTTGCCTTGACACGCATTTTTACAGAAAAGCACTATTGTCCCTTTTGCTATCCTCACATCAAAGCTTTGAATGAAAATTACGAAAAATTTCAAAAGCGCGGTGTAGAAGTTTTAATGATTACTAGTACTGATGAGCGGCAAAGTAAAATAGTAGTTAAAGATTTGAGTCTGAAAATGCCGTTGCTCAGCGATCCCAGTTGTAGAGTCTTTCGAGCATATAAAGTTGGACAAGCTTTGGGAGCACCTTTACCAGCACAGTTTCTATTAGATAAAGAAGGTAAACTCCGTTACAAGCATTTATTTTCTTTCCTCGACCACAATGCTAGTGTCGAGAAATTACTAGTGCAGTTAACAGTTGGCTAATATAGCAATCCGCATATCTTTCGTAAAGGCAAGAAACCCGGTATCTCAGAGATACCGGGTTTCTAGAGTTTCGCAATTTTACTTAGAAAGTTCCAAATAAAAAAGTCAAACAATATTTCTTGTGGTACGGGCGTCCTCGCCCGTGAACGAGCAAAAGCGGTCACATTCCGGGAGAATTGATTTCCAGGAAATCCCTTAAAATCCGATGATAGACCGGATAACGCCGAAGATAGCATTAAAAGGATTAAGGACAGCACCAACGGTATCACCAGTCTTAGCTACGCCAGAGCGGTAAACCACTACAACATCATTATTGCGGAGTATAGGATTAGTTTCTTCGTTAATTCCTGCCTTAAAATCCATCTTGACTTTGCGTTTGGTTACAGAACCATCAGGATTCAAGCGAATTAAATCAACCGCAGTACTGCTAGCTCTTGCATCGTTGAACCCACCAGCAGCCAGAACTGCTTGGTTTAAGGTACTGTTTGGTTGGATCTCAACCTGTCCCGGTCGTTTCACTTCGCCAACTACACCCACTTGAATACGTGCGGGAGATAAAGTCGTTGTCGCTAACTGAGTTGCTTCTGCTCGGCTCACTTCAGTGGCTGTCGGGATAACAATTGTATCCCCATCTTGTAAGATTGTGTCTTGGTTGACATCACCGCTCTCAATGACTCTCCAAAGATTAACATTTATAACTTGCTCTCCACCAGTTCGTGTTGGTCGGCGGATTGAGACATTACGAATATTCGCTTGTGGTGTAATTCCCCCAGCAAGTTGAAGCGCCCGTGTTACAGTTGGTTGACCTGTGATACTTGGCGCACCGCCAGCTGCGTTACCTGCATCAGCACCTTGGGTGACAAGATAGGAACCCGGACGCAAAACTTCACCAATAACTGCGACGGTACGGGGTCGAGTCGGGTCAGCCGCAAAACTAGATGCTGCTAAATTACGTGCATTGGCTAGGTCTAAAGTATTTGCTTGTGGGACAAAGATGGTGTCACCATCGCGCAAAGTGATATCTTGTCCTATCCTACCTGTGCGTCTAAGTTCGTCTAAATTGAGAATGGCCGTTTGATTAGGACCTCGTCCTAACTTACGCCGTAATTCTACTCTTGTCACGTCCGCACTCATGGTCACACCTTGGGCGGTCGTTAGTGCTGCTAATACAGTTGGGTATTGTACACCAGGGTTATCACCCGCGCCTCCTTGCAAGCTAAGAGTATAAGCTCCTGGACGGGTGACCTCTCCTGCAACAAAAACGTTGATAGGACGTGGTGACAGTAGGTTAACTGAAATGATTGGTCGTTTCAGAAAGCGAGAGTACTTGTCAGTGATCAAATAGGCGGCTTGTTCCGTTGTTAGCCCTAAAACATCCACACTGCCAATCAAAGGTAAGTTTATTCCTCCGCCAGGAGGGATTTGGTACTCACCAGAATACTCGGGAACTTCAAATACGCTAACTCTGATGCGATCGCCCCCTCCCAACGTATAATTCGTATCTATCCCTGTACCTTGTGGTACTGTTGGTCTTTGAGTTGGTCTTTGAGTTGGTCTTTGAGTTGGTCTTTGAGTTGGTGTCTGAGCGAGGCTAGCTGGTGCAAAAGCAACATTTATAGCATTTAATAGTGCCACACCCATAATTGGTAGGGCGAGGAATTTCATCACGACCGTATTATACATATTTACCTGAGACTACTATCAGTAAAGTAATGCCCAAACATTTTCAGCTTGACTATTTTCGCTTATTCTAGTTCCCTAACACTCGTTTTTTCGTCAAAAATTTTCTTTTTCAGGAACCTAATTGTTTATTCTATTTAAATTTTTGTTGAATTTCATTTAAAGCTGAACCTCCAGTTGCCAATATTTGTATATATAGAGTGACTTTCAGTACATTATATTAGACGAAGCAAATATCAGTGAGGTGAAGTTTCTACAATTTTCAATTAAAAATTAATAAACTGCATATAGCAATCCTATGTGATTTGTAAAATTGCGATCAAGAGAAACCCGGTATCTCAAAGATACCAAGTTTCTCACCTTTACAAATGATTTAGGACTGCTATACAGCGCTTCCTAGGGGATGTCCAAGAAATAAATTCTTCCAGAATGTGGTACGTCCCCACCCGTCCTATACAAGTGGTGGGCGTCAATCCCGCACCACAAGAAATATTTGCAAGCGGTCAGCACAGTGTTCACACTCATTGGGCTAAGAACCCGGTTTCTATCACCCTTAAAGACTAATTTTTCGTTTACCTTCTGCGAAGAAACCGGGTTTTTGGTATTACTGTACCGATGTTCTAGTTAGCTTTATTTTTGCAATGTTTATTAGCAACCGTTTGGAAATTTAAAATAAAATACGATGAAACAAGGTTAAATACCTATATATCCTTATCATTGACCAGCAATCGTTTTGCTATCAAGCCATATGACTATTTTTCCGCATTTTCTGTAATTTTTTCGACAGTTTGCGATCCCTGTTGACCATTAACTTTCAAGAAACACGGGGTGTAGGGTGGGTATAGGGAAAGAGGTGTTTCTCCATATTTTACGGGAGCGAGTACCGCGCCCGTCAGAGGCTCATATCTTGCACCTGGGCCAAAAACCAGGTTTAGTGAGAATGAGAGCGCTAAACCGATTTTTTAGGTCTTGTTGAGAATAGTGCTTTGATGTCAGTTAACCGATTTTCCTACCTGAATTTGTTGAACAAAGAACTGTTCTAATGAAGGACGAGACAAATTGAGAGCAAGAACTGTCCCACCCATCAGGCGAAGGCTAGCAAGAAAATCATAAAAATCGCCTTTCAGCTCCCCTAACCAAGAACCATCAGGCTGATACATTAAGTTTTCTAACCATTTTTGAAGAATTTCCCAGTCACCATCACGACCTTTCACCTGATATACATCACGTGTTCCTAAAAGTTCATTGAGGGAACCCGCACAAATTAACTCACCGTGAGAGAGGATAGCAATGCGATCGCAAATTTGCTCAACCTCACTAAGAATATGGCTATTAAAAAAAATCGTTTTACCAGAAGCTTTCAGAGACAAAATAATTTCCCGCATTTGGTAGCGTCCCACAGGGTCAAGACCGGACATCGGTTCATCTAAGAACACAAGTTCTGGGTCATTAATGAGTGCCTGAGCCATCCCAACACGCTGTAACATTCCTTTAGAATAACGGCGCATTTGCTTTTTCCGGGCGTCTGACTGAGATAAACCCACTAATTCCAACAGTTGTGGAATCCGCTGGCGTTGGACGCGCTTGTTGATTTGAAATAACCCAGCCGCGAGCTGCAAAAACTCCCACCCCGTCAGATAGTCATACAAATATGGATTTTCTGGTAAGTAACCAATACTTTCCTTAACGCTTTGGTCACCCAAGGGTTTACCCAAAAGCAAGCCGCGTCCTGAAGTTGGACGTACAATACTTAGTAATATTTTTAACAGTGTTGTTTTTCCAGCACCATTGGGTCCTAGCAGTCCAAAAGTTTCGCCCTTGTAAACCGTTAAAGAACAGCTTTTCAGGGATACCACTTTTTGATGCATAAAAAAGCCCGTGCGATAAACTTTTCGCAACTCAGAGGTTAAGACCACTGGTGGCTTGTCTAGAGTATTAAGTGGATAATCAGGAGCGTCTGCTACAGACTTCATCTTTAACTGCAGATAAAAGCAAAAATACGGTTTGATTACAGGTTACCCAGATGAGTGTTAATCATAACATTCGTTAGGGGTGTGGGGTGTGGGTAGAGAAAAGATTCTTGTTTCTCCCCTACACCCTACCCCCTACACCCCTCTTCACAGTATTCCCTTAGAGCTGGGGATAGCGCCAGCGCGACGGGGATCACTTTCTACCGCCATTCTGATTGACCGAGCAAAAGCTTTAAATGTCGCTTCAATGATGTGATGGGAATTAATTCCATCAAGTTGGCGGATGTGCAGGGTCATTTGACTGTGGTTGACCAGGGCTACAAAGAATTCGCGGACTAATTGGGTATCATAGGTTCCTACCCTCTGGGTAGGAATTTGCAAACCGTAACTGAGGTGGGGGCGTCCGGAAAAATCCAAAGCCACTTGAATGAGAGCTTCATCCAAAGGAGCAAGGAAATGACCGAACCGAACAATGCCTTTTTTATCGCCCAGTGCTTTGAAGATGGCTTGACCCAGAGTGATTCCCACATCTTCATTGGTGTGGTGGTCGTCTATGTGTAAATCCCCCTTCGCCCTCACCTCCAAATCAATCAATCCGTGGGAGGCGATTTGATGTAGCATATGATCCAGAAATGGGATGCCAGTTGCTGCATTACAAATTCCCATCCCATCCAGATTAATGCGGACATAAACATCTGTTTCGCCTGTCGTACGGCTGACTTCAGCAATCCGAGTGTTATTGATAGGTGGGTTGCTGTTGGGGGATTGAAGTTGAGGAGAACTTACTTGCATATAAGACCTAAAACTATAGTTTCACACACTAAAGGGTCACAGCCATTTGCTAAGAGCTAATCACTAATGGTAAATACACAATTATGCATTATTGAGCAATTAGCCATACTGAGTTACATACCCATGATTTCATATCCTGCATCCACATATAAGACTTGTCCTGTGATCCCACTAGCCAGGTCACTGCACAAGAATGTCGCCGCATTACCCACTTCTAGCTGAGTGACAGTGCGTCGTAGGGGAGCAACTTGCTCCACATGATGAATCATGTCCAAAATACCTCCGACGGCACTTGAAGCTAAAGTCCGGATGGGTCCAGCAGAGATGGCGTTGACACGAATATTGTGTGAGCCCATTTCAGCAGCTAGGTAGCGTACGCTTGCTTCTAGCCCCGCCTTAGCAACTCCCATCACATTGTAGTTGGGAATTGCCCGTACACCGCCCAAATAAGTCAGAGTGAGAATGCTTCCTCCCTCAGTCATTAATGGTTTAGCGTATCCAGCTAGCTGTACTAGGGAATAGGTACTGACCTCTAAAGCCAGATTGAAACCAGAACGGGAGGTTTTGCTGAAATCTCCACTCAAGTCATCTTTACTGGCAAAGGCAAGACAGTGGATAAGAATATCTAATTTACCCCACTTCTCGCGCACGGCTTCAAAGGTAGACTCAACTTGCTGGTCATTTTGGACGTTACAGGGCAGAAACAACGAAGGATTGAGAGGTTCGACAAGTTCTGCAACCTTATTTTCCATCTTACCTTTGTCATCTGGCAAATAGGTGATGCCCAATTCAGCGCCTGCTTTGTGCAGTTGCTGGGCGATACCCCAGGCGATGGAACGGTTGTTTGCAATTCCTGTTACAATAACCTTTTTTCCCGTTAAATCCAGCATATAAATTCTTAATGTGAACATTCTTGATAGAGCATACTAGAATCTGACCCTAATTTACCTTCGTTTTCGACAATACATTAGTAAATATGATTTACCTATAGCAATGAAACAACTGGCGTGAGAACGGGATGTAGGGGGTTGTAAAAATACTAAAAATTTTCACGACACCCCGTACCTCAGATCCCATATCTGATTTTCACAGATAAATTCACGGATTGAGCCATGTAAAGCTTGCGATTGAGTCCGTGTTTGTACTACAAAATTTTTACTGAGTTATGACTGTTTTATGAAGAAAAACTCAATTTGACTTGGGATTTTCTTCATAAAAGTGCTGGGATAAAAATTTTGTAAGTAACTTTTAAAAGGGACTAGATCCTAACCGTAAAAATTATGTATCATGATGAACAAATAGATAGAAGTTAAGGGGATAAGTATATGAAAGTACCAGAAGGTTAACAATGTTTTCTTGAATGGTCGGGTGTATTCTTAGAAAGTTAGTTTTTAGTTTTTCCAGCATTGGGTAGGGGAAGGGAGATGATGACACAAGATAAAGCCCTAGCAAATGTTTTCCGTCAAATGGCAACCGGAGCATTTCCGCCAGTGGTAGAAACGTTTGAACGGAATAAGACCATCTTTTTCCCCGGAGATCCTGCTGAACGAGTGTATTTCTTATTAAAAGGTGCCGTAAAACTCTCCAGGGTGTACGAAGCAGGGGAAGAAATAACCGTGGCATTATTACGCGAAAATAGTGTGTTTGGTGTTTTGTCCTTGCTGACAGGAAATAAATCAGATAGGTTTTACCATGCGGTGGCTTTTACACCCGTGGAATTGCTATCAGCACCTATCGAACAGGTGGAACAAGCCCTGAAGGAAAACCCTGAATTATCAATGTTAATGCTCAAAGGGTTATCTTCGCGGATTTTACAGACGGAAATGATGATTGAAACACTCGCTCACCGAGATATGGGTTCCCGCTTGGTAAGTTTTTTATTAATTCTCTGTCGAGATTTTGGTGTTCCTTGTGCTGATGGAATCACAATTGACTTGAAGCTATCCCATCAGGCGATCGCAGAAGCCATTGGTTCTACTCGTGTCACTGTCACCAGGTTACTCGGCGACTTGCGGGAGAAAAAGATGATTTCCATCCACAAGAAAAAGATTACTGTCCACAAACCAGTCACCCTGAGTCGGCAATTTACCTAAAGGCGATGAGTCAGAGGAGGAAACGCGTGTGGTGTGTTTTGAAATATGGCGCACAATAGAAACAGAAGCACATTCTCTTTGTGAGCTATTTGTTATGATTGCCAAAGTAAAGCTAAGCGCAGATAATGGTAGGAAGTAGTAGGCTGTATCTGGAAGGATTTCGTCGGTAGCAAAAGATGACCACCGGGTACATCCTCATATTGGCAATATTAATGTTGGGAGGCGTCATTGCCACCGTGGGTGACCGTATAGGCACGCGGGTTGGCAAAGCACGACTTTCACTGTTTAAGCTGCGTCCGAAAAACACAGCAGTGCTCGTCACAATCCTGACAGGAACTTTAATTTCGGCATCAACGCTGGCAATTTTATTTACCGCCGATGAAGGATTGCGAAAAGGAGTGTTTGAACTAGAAGATATTCAAAAAGACCTGAGGCGGAAACGTGAACAACTAGACACAACGAATCAAAAGCTAGAGGGTACAAGAAAAGAGCTAGAGCAAGCAAGGATTCAGCAAAAAGTTCAAGAAGAACGTTTACAGCAAACAAATCAATCGCTACAGGAGGCGAATGCGAAACAACAAGCGACGCAAGCTCAACTGAACCGAACCACCGATCAACTCAAAATCACTGTTAATAGACAAAACCAAACTCAGCAGAAGCTTCAACAGACCCAAAATCAACTCGGTAAAGTTGTCGGTCAGTATCAACAAGCCATAGCTGAACTTCAAAACGTCTACGATGAGAAACAAAAACTTTTAGCGGAAATAGAAAAACGCAAGGCAGAACGGGAAAGACTTTATGCTGAAGCCCAAAAAAGCATAGCCCAAGCCCGAGAAGCCATCGAAAAACGAGATCGTGAACTGGCGGTAAGACAAGAAGTCATTGAACGACGCGATCGCAAAATTGCTCAGCTCGACCGACTCATTCAAGAACGCAATCAAGCTATTGCTGCACGAGAAAAAACCATCGCCCAACGGGAAACTCGCCTCAAAGAATTAGAAAAGCAACAGGACTACCTAGAACAGGAAGTAGCTAGGTTAGAAAGATTTTACCACTCCTACCGCGACCTGCGTTTGGGAAAACTTGCCCTCTTTCGCGGTCAAGTGTTGGCGGCTGGTATAGTTCGTGTTGAGAAACCCTTTGCGGCGCGTGAAGCAATTATTAAACTTCTACAAGAAGCCAACCGAAATGCAAGCACGGAATTAACCGAACCCGGTACCAATCCGACTGATTCACAAATCTTGTTCTTCACCGAACAGCAAATTCAGCAGTTGAGCAAACAAATTGAGGATGGAAAAGAGTACGTAGTTAGAATTTTTTCTGCAGGTAACTACGTAAGGGGAGAAAAGGGGATACAATTTTTTGCCGATGCAGCACCAAATCAAGTTGTTTTTACAGGTGGGGAAGTTCTGGCGACAACAACAGCCGATCCTAAAAATATGACATCATATCAACTGCGACAGCGGCTGGAACTGCTGATTTCCGCCTCCCAATTCCGCGCTCGTAATGCTGGAATATTAGAAAATATTCAAATAGATAGTACTTTCTATCGCTTTGTTGCTCAATTGAGACAGTATGACAGTCCACTGGATATTAAAGCTGTTGCTGCAGAAGATACCTATACTTCTGGACCACTCAAAGTCCGACTGGTGGCTATTCAAAATGGACAAATTGTATTTAGCACGTAAGTATTTAAGAATATTGTTAGCGTCAGCATTCGATCCTTTGCGATCGGCAATCAGCTTGTATTCCTAGAGTCCAAAAGCTATCATCTTTTGACTTTTAACTTAATATTATGACCATTAGCGATTTTTTACCAACCCAACCAGCTATCTTGGGGTTTGATCCAGGACGGGATAAGTGTGGTTTAGCTGTGATGGGACTGGATAGACAATTATACTATAACGAAGTTGTCCGAGCTACCGAAGCAGTGGACACTATCATGTTGCTGCGGCAAAAGTATCCTATTTCTTTTCTGGTGATGGGTGACCAAACTACAGCCAAACGCTGGAAACAGCAGCTGTCTCAGGAATTGACAGATCCGTTGAACATTATTCTAGTAGATGAGCGCTACACCAGCTTAGAGGCACGCGATCGCTACTGGCAAATGTTCCCACCGCAAGGACTGACAAAGCTCATACCGCAAGGTATGCGACAACCCCCAAGACCAATAGACGACATTGTTGCCATACTTTTAATTGAAAGATATTTAAATCGATTGACAGACCAAGTATGAATTATGAATTATGAATTATGAATTATGAATTATGAATTATGAATTATGA
>JAWQFQ010000126.1:0-25862 GCA_035967975.1 Scytonema sp. PMC 1070.18 | reverse complement strand
ACTAATATTTCCAGTTGTTACTAATAAAAGTTTAAAGGGTTGCTTATTTACCAAAAAAGAATCTAGAAAATCTTTATCTTTGGTAATAACAATACGATTTTCTTTAATAGATAAAGCATTAATTTCTGCATCTGGAGTAGTATTTTTTAAAGGTAAATCTTTAGTGTGAATTGTGTCTTAACCAGCTTCTTGTAATAAACGAGCAATCCGAACAGGTAGTTGTGCATCAACGATAAATTTCATCTATCCTAAACTAACTGAGAAATACTTTTCACCTGACTCAACCGTGTAGCAAAAGCCAAAACAGCAAGAATATCCTCCCTTTCTAAGTCATCATAATCCGTTAAAATTTCTTCAATCGTCATACCGGAACTTAATAATTCCAGGATTAATTCAACTGGATACCGTAACCCTCGAACACAAGGTTTTCCATGACATATATTAGAATCAATAGTTATACGTTGCAGTAGTTTCTTTTCCATAAGGCTTGAATGACTCTGATTAAATTATAGATGATTATCTGTAAATCGCTCACCTGAATGCTCTGTTTTGGGTTCTTAATGAATTAAGCGAACCACGATTTGAAAGTTTAGAAAAATAAGTCAAGTACGAATTTCCAACTTAAAATACAGTAAAACTGAAAAACTTGATTGAACTCGCCGTACGCTAACGTAGAAAATGATATTTGAATTGTGATTCTCCGTGCTTTACCCTACTCGTCCAGTTGTCTTAATCAGTTTGGCTGTTTTGCTCACCTCGCTGACAGCCTGTGGTAACGGTCTATCCACAAGAAAGTTAGAGGAATCTTTAGCAGCCGATCCGAGGTTGAAGGATAACCCAGTCACCTTTAATGCTAAAGATGTCAATAATAACCAACAACAGCAACCCAGTCAAGCGACAGTTCAGTTACCTGCTGATTATCCTAAGGATATCCCGCTTTATCCCAACGCTAAGTTACAAGAAGTGACTCCATCAAGTGAAGATTCTGGTGTATCAACTCGCTGGCTCAGTTCTGACCCCAGTAATATTATTGCTAGCTATTATCAACAACAGTTACAAAAAAATAATTGGGAAGTATTACCACAGTCTAATGACCAGGAAGGCGTGTTAGCAGCACGGCGAAATCAGGAGGTGCTTAAGGTTTCCATTCAGCCACAAACTGTCACTAACACCACTCCCAATCAACCTCAAACAGCTAGCGAAATCCTGCTTGATTACCAACCCAATTCCACGGAAACAGCACAAGCTAATCCAACTCCTAGCCCCCAAAGTACTGGTGATGCTGTTTCTGAACCAGGTGAATCGCAGTTTATTGGTCCGGTGCGATCGCAAAGCTCACAAACTCAACCCACTAGCACACCCAACACTACAGTTACCGCTAGTCCGCAAGAGTTTAGCGACCTAAATAAAGCACCGCAGGAACTCCAGAAATATATCCGGGATTTAGCAGCATTGGGTGTTTTACAAGCAGAACCAAATACGACCAAGAGTAACTCCGGTACAACAACCAACCAATTTAACCCGAATCAAACCATAACACGACGGGTATACGCTCGTTGGCTCATTGCAGCAAACAATACCTTATATGCTAACGATCCAACCAAACAGATTCGATTAGCATCACAAGGTTCTCAACCAGTTTTTCAGGATGTACCGAAAACCGATCCTGATTTTCAAGAAATTCAAGGATTAGCAGAAGCCGGATTAATTCCTAGCCCTTTATCGGGAGATTCCACAGCAGTGTTATTTCGTCCTGATGCACCCCTAATACGGGAACAGATGGTTTTGTGGAAAGTTCCTTTAGATACACGCCAAGCTTTACCCAATGCTAATTTAGAAACAGTTAAACAAACCTGGGGTTTTCAAGATGCGGGAAAAATAGACCCCAAAGCTTTACGAGCCGTTTTAGCAGATTTTCAGAATAGCGAAAAATCCAATATTCGTCGGGTATTTGGTTATACCACCTTATTTCAACCTAAAAAACCAGCCACTCGCGCTGAGGCGGCTGCTAGTTTATGGTACTTTGGGACTCAAGGTGAAGGAATATCAGCTGCTGAAGTTTCAAAAGTTCAGCGATCGGCTATTACTAGATAGCTATAGGACTCCTATTTGATTTGTGAAAAAATTCCGTACCATTCGCAAGACCTAATTTCCTGTAGCAAGATTGCCTATTCCCTATTGCCTGCCTACACGAATCAGTTCACCAAATCAAACCGGATTCCTATATTTTCTTTTCTAAAATCATCCATTTAATTACGAATTACTAATTATTTGGTCATTGGCTTGTGTTCCTTCGTTCGTTACTTTAACAGCAGATTGACTCGATTGAGCCAGATAGATACCCACTAAAACGACAGCGAAAGTCATCCAATCAAACAAACTTACCTGTTCTGAAAAAATGAACACTGCCAAGATGGAGGCAAGGACTTGTTCTGCCAGCAGCGTGACGGCAACAACCCCTGAAGACAGCCGGCTGAGGCTGTAAGCCAAAAGTCCCTGACCCAGAACCTGGCAGAAGAGGGCTTGGAAAATGATGAAAAACCATCCCATTGAGGAATGGGGGAACAATCTATCTTCAATGAACGGGAGGAGGGGCAACAGAAACAGTGTTGTAATTCCACAGCGCCACAACATTATAGTTGCGGTAGTAAATCTAGTTCGGAGTCGCTCTACCAGCATTATATACGTGGCGAGAAAAATCGCACTGAAAAATGCCAGCGCATCACCAAGTATTTGGTCCGAGGGAAATTGCGCTCTTTCGAGTTCAAATGCGATCGCTCCGAACATAGCCATGACCAGACCAATAACGAATCTGTAATCGAAGCGCCGACCGAGTAATAAATACCCTGCTAACCCGACGAATAAAGGATTCAAATTAGATAGTAAAGCCACGTTAGCAACGCTCGTTTGTGAGAGCGACCAAGACCATAAAAGGAGGTAGGTCGTTACAACAGTCCCCATTAAGAGCAATAGCGCTCCTTCCTTTCTAGTGAAAGGCTTCTGTTCTACAGGTAGGTCTAAAGACGAGTGGCGGCGGATAGCCTCAAATCCATTCCACAGTCCAAAGACGACTGTGGCGAGCTAACTGCGATGAAATGCTACAGCATTTGCACCGATTTCTTGTTCGCACAATTTGACTAGAGATGGTGCCAAAGATATAGGAATGAGAGCAACAAATAATGAGACAGTTCCGAGCAAAGCTGGTGTTTCGGAAAACTGTTTCTGTAGTAATGAGAATTTATCAGTCATACTTTTGAGGTGATGTTCCCCATCATCAGTAAACCAAAAAGTTTTTTTTCACGGTTTTTTTGTAGAGATAAAACAGTCAACTTTTTCGTCCAATGTTACGATACACTACTTTCATCATTTCATATTTTGTCGTCGGGGAGAATATGATAACTATTTCTTATAAAATGAGTACTATACTACTTTAGTCTCTATGGTCAAGATAGAGCCATCCTATTTAATTTGTGAAAACTGCGAATGTCAGAAACCCGGTTTCTGGAAGAAACCGGGTTTCTCTGCTTTCACGAATAATTTAGGATTGCTATAGCTCAAAAATGCAAGGCGTCATATTAATACGCATGATCCATTCTTCTCCAATAGCCTAAGTAAAATAGTTAGCATAATACCTATTCTTTGTCTAAATTTTCAGCATAATTTCTAATTGACAAAAGTAAGACTATCTTAACCTCTCACCGATGTGCAAGGTGCCAGAAACCGGGGTTCTAAATAACTGCTTAACACCAACTGTATCGGGGTATAGCTTAATAGTTTCTTTATAAAAAGCTGACTAATTATCAAGAACTCGTAAAGATAGGTTTGTTATCTAAGTAAGCGTGCTAGCTTCTTGATTAAGGTTTGAGACAAATTTACAGAAATTTACGGAATTGACTTTTAGAAAAAAGTTAAGTACGTAAACCACAAAGCGGTTAACTTGTGGCAATCTCTACGTCATCCTTACAGGTCAAAGTTAGTTAATATACTTTGCACGGTAATAAATTGAGATGAGTGATTTGGCTAGAATCCATGCTTCTATAAGTTCTTGGCTGATAGCTGATAGCTGATAGCTAACCGCTCAAAGTATAGCAAAGAATACAAACCACATCAGAAACATGAAAAAAGAACTCATAGCCGCAGGATTTGTTATTTCTTCTCTCTTATCACCATTAAAAGCGTTAGCTGCCGATTTCAGTCAATTTTTTGTCTTTGATAACAGCTTATCTGACACTGGTAATGTGTTCAATGCAACACAAAGTCTCCCTAGTGGTCCTATTCCTCCCAGTCCACCTTACTTTCAAGGACGTTTTTCTAATGGCAGGATTTGGGTAGATTATGTAGGGGAGGAGATAGGATTAACTCCCACATTATTCACTAATCTAAGCAATACTATTCCAACCCAAGGTATAAATTTTGCCTTTGGTGGTGCCAACTCTGGTAACAGCAATGCGTTTGTCCCAGGTGCGCCAGGAATACTTACCCAAATAGACTTTTTTACACAAACCTTGCAAGCAAGTAATCAGAAAGCTGACCCAAATGCTCTTTATGCGATATGGGGAGGTGCAAACGATTACCTATTTAGTCAAAATCCTAATGTTGATCAAACAATTGAGAATGTATCAAATGCAATAAGAACACTTAACCAAACTGGTGCTAAAAACATCCTAGTCTTTAATCTGCCAGATTTAGGTAAGATTCCACTGGTATTGGGGTCTGAAAATTCTCAGAATTTAACGACTCTGACTAACATTCATAATACAGCCTTAATGAAGGCATTGGGGCAATTCAGCAGTATCCCTGGTATTAATATCATACCTGTTGATATCAATTCTTTATTTGATAAAGTATTGGCTAATCCGGAGGAATTTGGGTTTAAATATACAGACACCTCCTGCATAGTATACAAGATTGAAATCAACCAAGTGTTGAGAACTTGTGATAACCCAAATGATTATCTATTCTTTGATGAAGTTCATCCCACTACAAATGCTCATAAGCTTGTAGCACAAACTGCACTGACAGCTATCAAAGCTAAATCCGTTCCGGAATCTTCACTTGTGTTAAGTATGTTAATATTTGGTGCTTTGGGTGTAGGGAAAATCCTCAAACTCAAACGAAAACAAGCAACGTAAGAGAATGTTTGAAAAGTCGTTGGCTGTAATTCCAAGCACTGGTTGATCCCCCCTAGCCCCCCTTAAAAAGGGGGGAAAATCTCTAACGGTCCCCCTTTTTAAGGGGGATTTAGGGGGATGTGAAATGTGCATGCTACTGACGAGAAAACGACTTGTTTGTAGTTGCGCTTTAGCTCATTTAGCACAACTACAAACGGAATACAGAGATTTTACCTTTGTTTTCAAAGTTCTGTTTTTTATTGCCTACCTACTGAGACTACCTGTATATATTTTTAACCCGTTAAAACGGGTTTGAGCTTTCAGCCCGAATTTTAATTCAGGGTAATCTAAATGCCTAAAATTCCTCCACGTAGGAACATTTATTTTTAAATGCAATTCTGTATACTGTTTTTTAATAAAATTTCGATACTATTTAAGAGTTAAATAAAAAAACTTCCTAATATAGCAGTCCTAAATGAAAGACAAAATTCTCGTGAAGACTGCCAATAGCTAATAGTTAATAGCTAATAGCTAACGGAAAAAAAGCTATTAGCCATTATTAGCAATCAGCCATTAGCAATTAGCAATTAGCAATTAGCTATATGAAATTTCCAGTTTTTGGCAAACTAGAAGTTCGGTGGCTCATGCTGTTTACAGTGGCTCTCGCTTCTACAATTAGCACGGTTGTTCTTTACAGTTTTCTACCTACTCTTCAGAACAATGAAACATCGTCCCCAACTTCCTCAGACATTTCAATTCCTATAAATGCGGTTGCTGCTGAAGGATATTTAGAACCCCAAGGAGAAGTGATTCGCTTGTCTGCGCCAGATTCTGCTCAAACACCTAATCCCCGCATTGAGAAACTACTTGTGAAACTAGGAGATAGGTTAAACAAAGGACAGGTAATAGCAATTCTTGACAGTCGCGATCGCCTTGAAGCAGCGCTGACAAAAGCCCAAAAACAAGTTCTAGTTGCTCAAGCTAATCTTGCAAAAGTTAAAGCGGGAGCCAAACAAGGTGAAATTAATGCTGACAAGGCGAGAATTGAAAATATCCAGGCTGAAAAGAGCGGACAAAATGCGTTACAACAAGCAACAATTGAACGCTTAGAGGCTGAGTTACATGGAGAACAAGAAGCCCAAAAAGCTACGATTGCACTTTTGAAAGCAGAATTACAAAATGCGACAACAGACTGTAGTCGCTACCAACAGCTTTATCAAGCAGGTGCGATCGCAGATCGAGAGCGTGATAGTAAGTGTTTGATACAAAACACAACACAAAAGCGTCTCCAAGAAGCACAAGCGAACCTAAATAGAATTGTCACCAGTCGGAAAAAGCAGATTGCTGAAGCCAAAGCAAATCTTAAGCGGACTGTAAAGACTCTTGAAAAACAACAGGTTGAAGCTAAAGCTAATTTAGAACAGACAAAAGAAGTTCGTCCGGTGGATATAGCTGTAGCCGAAGCCGAATTAGAAAACGCCAAAGCTGTTCTTCAACAAGCTCAAGTTGAACTAAACTTAGCCTATGTGCGATCGCCTACTTCAGGTCAGATTCTCAAGATTCATACTCGACTAGGAGAAAAAGTTTCTGACAAGGGAATAGTAGCTATTGGTAAAACGCAACAGATGTATGTCAAAGCAGAGATTTATGAAACAGATGTGAGCAGAGTCCGCGTAGATCAACGAGCTACAATTACCAGCAATGGGTTTCCAGAAAAATTACACGGTACTGTTGATGAGATTGGTTTAGAGATTGGTAAAAGAGATGTGTTGAGTACAGATCCAGTCGCTGATGTAGATGCCAGAGTTGTGGAAGTCAAAATTCGCCTTGATCCACAAGATAGCCAAAAAGTTGCTCATCTCACTAACTTAAGGGTGAAATCAATCATTAACACTACACCTAACCCAAAACATACAACATCAGTCAACCATCAACAATAATGATTTTAAAAATATCAACAGCTTGGCTACAACTTAAGTTCCAAAAAAGTCGGTTATTAGTAGCCATAGCTGGAATTAGTTTTGCTGTCGTTTTGATATTTATACAGTTGAGTTTACGCGCAGCTCTTTTTGATAGTTCTGTTGCCTTACATAAAGCATTGCAAGGAGATATTTTTTTAATTAGTCCTCGATTTACGAGTCTAATCAATATGGATTCATTTTCTAAAAGACGCTTAAATCAAGCTTTAGCCTTTGAAGAAGTAGAATCAGTTATACCAATATATTTAGGTTGGGCTAGGTGGATAAATCCCCATCATAAAAATCATTGGAAAAATATATATATTATTGGTTTAGATATTAGTCATCCTGTACTTGATTTACCTGGGATTCAAGAGAATATAAATAAATTAAAAATTCCAGACACCGTATTATTTAATGAAGTTTCTCGACCAGAATTTGGCGCAATTGCTGAAGATTTTCAACGCCAAGGGACAGTAACTACAGAAATAGTTTCTCTTGCTGGTTCTGGGTATCGTCGGGTTACAGTAGCGGGATTATTTAAGTTAGATATTTCCTTCGGAGTGGATGGTTATTTAGTCACCAGTGATTTAAACTTTCTCAGGATTTTGAATCAACATTCTCCCAGCGCTATTAATTTAGGAGTTATTCAATTAAAAAACGGTTATAACGTCAATCAATTTAGTCAGAAACTGAGAAAGTATTTACCCAAAGATATTAAAATTATCTCTAAAGAAGAATTTATAAAACTAGAAAAAACTTTTTGGGATAGTAATACTCCAATAGGTTTTGCATTTTGGTTTGGTGTGGTTTTAGGGTTAATAGTCGGAGTCATTATTGTCTATCAAATACTTTATAGTAACGTTTCTGAATATTTAGCAGAATACGCAACCCTCAAGGCATTAGGATACAAACACAATTATTTACTTTTTGTTGTCTTCCAACAATCTTTTATTTTAGCTATTCTAGGATACATACCAGGCTTCATTATTGCCAATTGCATTTACGAATTATCAAAAAATGCAACAAAAATTCCTATTACTATGGAATTTTCTAGAGCTTTAATAGTTCTTTTACTAACCTTCTCTATGTGTTTTATCTCAGGTTCAGTAGCCGTGAAAAAGTTAAAAAAAATAGATCCCGCCGATGTTTTCTAAACTAACATCTCAATATTTATTGCTAATATAGCAATCCGTTAAGGAGACATAAAAATCTCTAATTCCTCTCTCTGCGCTCTGGAGCGCCTCTGCGGTTAATTTCTTTTTACTCCCTTTCCGCCCGTTCGCCGTCAGGCGTTCCCGTAGGGTAGATTACCTATTTAAATGAACCGCAAAGACGCAAAGAGCGCAAAGAAAGAGGAAAAGTAGATCGGTAATCTTATAGCGAGAAGGGAGTAAATAATGTATAACTACCATATGTATACTATTTCTATCAAAAACTTAAATTACTTTTTCGGACAAGGAATACTACGAAAACAAATTTTATCCAATATTAATTTACATATAAAAAGTAGAGAAATTGTCATTATTACTGGACAATCTGGCTCAGGAAAAACAACTTTATTATCCTTAATAGGTGCTTTGCGTTCTGTCCAACAGGGAAGTTTAAAAATTCTAGGTCAAGAAATGAATCGAGCATCAGAAGACAAAATGGTCAGCTTACGCCGACAGATAGGCTACATTTTCCAAGGCTATAATTTGCTGCGATTCATGACTGCTCGACAAAACGTTCAAATGTCACTAGAACTGCACGAGAATATATCCGATCGCCAAGCCCATGCTCAATCTGAATTTATACTCAAAGCTGTTGGACTTGAGGGAAGAATGAACCATTACCCCCATCAACTTTCAGGAGGACAAAAGCAGAGAGTAGCCATTGCGCGTGCATTAGTAAACCGTCCCAAGTTACTTTTAGCAGATGAGCCAACCGCTGCATTAGACAGCCAAACAGGAAAAGAAGTTATCAAATTAATCCAGCTTTTAGCAAAGGAACAAGGTTGTACAGTTGTGCTTGTAACTCACGACCATCACATTTTAGATATTGGCGATCGCATTCTACATATGGAAGATGGTCGTTTGCTCACCTACTCCAGTAAATCCGGTTCTTGAAGCACAATCTTCTCATAAAGTGGTTGAAAACTAAACCAGCCCATGAAGTGCGTTCCCACTTGACTATGTGTTAAGGTGGCGACTTCTGGTTCAATCGAAATCGGTTTACCAGCTGCCTCTGCTAACAGTTGGGCTTGACAGGAGCGCTCCATTGTGATAAACCACCATGCAGCTTCATCCACGGAATGCCCAACAGTCAATAAGCCGTGGTTTCTCAGAATAATAGCTTTATTTTGTCCCAAAGTTTGAGCAATGCGCTTGCCCTCCTCTAGTTCGAGAACGACTCCTGTATAATCATCAAACAGGCTGTGGTCTTCATAAAAAGCACAAGCATCTTGGGTGAGGGGATCGAGGAGACGACCAAGGCTAGACCAGCTTTTGCCGTAGAGAGAGTGTGCATGGGGAAGCTCGTAAAACGGAATAAAATTCCATAAAACGGTGCAATTTATTGTCGTCCGAGTGAGGGGTGGTGTTAACAGCAATTGGAGTTGAGCCTTCCACCTACTATCTGGACGTTGGTTAGTTCCCGCTAACCAGCTTTTTGAAGGCATTACTTTTTGTATGCTTTGGATCGAGCCAGCCCAATTCCACGGCATCCAATAACGTCATTCCCATTCCCTTCAAAAAACACGCAGTACGGCGTAAAAGCACGGCTTGAACTTCCGACGCTTTCATGAAGCGATGGATATCCCTGTCTGTACCACGAGCAAGGATGTTCATAGCCGCGTTCCAGTCGCTGTGCAACACGTCCCCAGTCATCCTGATAAAGCGGTCCCCATCACGAGTCCCTAAAAGGGTGCCCGTAACAGAGTCCACTTGCGACGTATAACTTGCAGCGACAAGAGTGACAGTTGAATTTGACCAACTAGCCCATTTCTCTAAACTGTCTCGCAAGCAACCTTTTACCCAGCTATTTAACTTGCGTGACACAGCCTTGGATTGACGTTTATTTTTGATGGGTTGAGTCAAGTCCTCGGCATAAACTTTTAATAAACCGTCACCAAACAAAGACTTGGTTGCGCTTCCTATCAACGCAGCAATCTCTGAAGTGTCTTGTCGATAGCGCTTATTCTCGGTCTTTCTGGTGAGGTTGTTTTCAAGAATTCTTGCAGCCTTAGCTCTGTCGTGCTGCTGATTTTTACGGAACAATGCAAACAACTTGCCCCGATTTCTATTCTTTTTGGTAATCCGATTAGTTTTGGAAGTGAGTAACTTTCCTAGCCCAGTACCATGCTCCCGTCCACGGCTATCTACAAAAGCTTCGGTGTACCCTTTATCGACACCAATTTCAATCCGAACTACTTTTGAGGAATTGGTGTATTCCCCAAAGTTCACCAAGAAATGAACCTCGAATCTATCTAAATCTTGGTTGTAGATAACTCGAATCTGTCCGCTTATTTTTCTGTTTGACCTAACAATCGCGATTATGCGTTTACCTTTCTTTAAGCTAGCCAGTTCTAGTAGATAATCGTGACGAGAGATGCGCTTGCAAGAGTAACCATCCGGTTGATAAACGATTTGATTGCAAACATTGGTATGCCCACGTTGGAACTCTTTTCTAACAATGCGATGAAGAAAAGAATCACTTAAAAACTCGGTGGTTAAGAGCTTCTCGTAGCATTCCTTTCTGATAGATTCGTTTTCTTCTCTTGGATACCTCCTATAGATTATTGGTCTTAAATTAGCGACGGTGGCAGTCTGTTGTGCAAGTATTGCCTTGGCAACGTCACTAACCGTCCATTCCATCAACTTAGACGGCAGCCCCAATGATTCCGGTGTGCGAAAAGCTCTAACTTCTGGGTAAGCTTTGTGCCAGTCCATTCCCCAATGCCGAATACTTCCCAGCTTGTTGTGGGACTCAGCACGAACAATGCCCAAACGTTCCATGATCTCCACTAAATCGTCTTTCGTTTCTTGGCTTAGCTTAACAACTTCAACAATTTGAGTTGATAACTTTTGAACTACATTTCTGGGCTTTCGTTTGGACATTGTTCTCACCTCCTTGTCTTTTTCCTGACCCTATACTAACATAAATGTGTTCGCATTGTGTACAAAATGATGGCAAAAAAAGATTTACATATTCGGATTACAGAGAGAAGAATCAATAAGTTGCGCTTATTAGCCGCAGAAAAAGATCAGACCATTACCCAGATAGTCGAAGATTTGATTGATACTCTACCTGAGCCGAAGAAACGCGAGCCTTGAGATGTCCAAATTGCTCTGCCTTGTTCCATTTTGTTACGCTTTATCGCCATCTAGTTAAAAAATGGCGGCGGCTACTACATCAGGACGAGCGGTATGTACTTGAGAATGAATGGCGAAAGCAGCTTGGTTAATTGGGCGATCGCCTTCTATAACTTCTCCGTCACGATTCACCAAAATTAGGTCACTCACTCGCATCAAACCAAAATGCTTTCCAAAGGGATTAACCCAGAAGTGTTCGGGGTTTTCTGGATCGCGAGCTGTGATATGACCAGCAATACCTTCATCAAAGCCACACCGAGAAAACAGACGGAATGCTGCGGCTAGACGTTGCTTGCGATAAAGGCGTTCTTCTTTGAGAGAAGTAAAGCTTGGTGGTTCGGGAAGGTTGGGTTTGATAATAGATGTAGATATAGTTTGCATATTATGACCAATCCTTGATTATGATGACATTGTTATGTAACATACTTTGTCTATGTGGGATGACAACCACTTATTTAAAATAATTGAAGAATTGGTTCTGCACCATTCTCCTAGTGGTGTTGAAGCAGAAATCAACCAATTCCTGATGCAGCGATTTGCAAAACTGGGTGTAGAAGTTTGGCAAGACCGCGCTGACAATATTATTGCGAAAATTGCTGGAAAAGATTCAACCAGAGCGATCGCCATCACAGCCCATAAGGATGAAATCGGCGCAATAGTCAAAACTGTAGGCGACAAAGGACGAGTCGAAGTGCGGCGACTGGGCGGTGCTTTCCCTTGGGTTTACGGTGAAGGTGTCGTAGATTTACTGGGAGACAATGCCACAATTAGCGGTATCCTCAGCTTTGGTTCCCGTCATGTCTCTCACGAATCACCTCAAAAAATCCAACAGGAAGACACTCCTGTCAAATGGGAAGATGCTTGGATTGAGACCAAATGTACTACTGCTGAACTCGAAGCAGCTGGGATTCGACCTGGAACCAGAATGGTGATTGGTAAGCATCGCAAGCGTCCCATTCGGTTAAACGACTACATCGCCAGTTATACTCTCGATAACAAAGCCTCCGTTGCTATATTATTGGCACTTGCTGAAAATGTAAAACAGCCTGCGGTCGATGTGTATCTAGTGGCGTCTGCAAAAGAAGAAGTGGGGGCTATAGGGGCGCTGTTCTTTACCCAAAACCAGAGTTTGGATGCCTTGATTGCATTAGAAATTTGTCCCCTCTCAGCAGAATACCCGATTGAAGAAGGCAAAAGTCCCGTGATACTTGCTCAAGATGGGTATGGCATTTACGATGAAAATTTAAATGGGGAACTTTGTCATTGTGCGAAAAAACTAGATATGCCCGTGCAGTTGGCGGTGTTGAGCGGTTTTGGCAGTGATGCTTCTATTGCGATGAAGTTTGGACACGTTGCTCGTGGTGCTTGTTTGGCATTTCCTACACAGAACACCCACGGATATGAAATTGCTCATTTGGGGGCGATCGCCAACTGTATCAAATTATTACAAATCTTTTGTGAAACAGAGTTTAAATGATAAACGTGGCTCTTCCCCTACACCCCATTTTCCCCTCAGGTAACGATGTATTAACCCGATGAGGTTGAAACCAGCTATTTCATACAATAATGACAAAGACGTTGATACAAGGATGTCAGCAAGCAAATGCCTAAAACCGTTGCCGACATAATGACCCGCGACCCAATTGTCGTTAAAGCGGACACTCCCCTCAAGGAAGCAATTCAAATTTTGGCAGAACGCCGCATTAGTGGTTTACCTGTTGTAGACGAAACAGGTAAATTGGTAGGTATTATTTCGGAAACGGATTTAATGTGGCAAGAAAGTGGTGTCACTCCTCCGGCGTACATCATGTTTCTTGATAGTGTCATCTATCTACAAAATCCTGCTACCTACGAACGCGATTTACATAAAGCTTTAGGACAGACAGTTGGCGAAGTTATGACCACAAACCCCATAACTATCCCCCCTGACAAAACTGTCAAAGAAGCAGCCAGAATTATGCACGATCGCAATATTCATCGCCTACCAGTCCTTGATAGCGCGGGTCAAGTGATTGGTATTCTTACCCGTGGTGACATTGTTCGTGCAATGGCAGCTAGTCAGGAATAGATAGTAGTTAGTAGTTAGTAGTTAGTAATTAGTAGTTAGTAGATAGTGGATAGTGGCAAAAAACTACCAACTACCAACTCACAACTACCAACTCACAACTACCAACTCACAACTACCAACTCATAACTACCAACTAACAACTAACAACTACCAACTAACAACTAACAACTAACAACTAACAATTAACAATTAATAAAAATGAGTGTGACTCCTGAATCTGTTCAGCAAATGCTTAGTTCCCAAGATTTGGGCGATCGCTTGCGAGCAGTCAATCAAATCCGCGATTTAGAACCAGCCGTAGGTTTTGAATTAATTCAAACAGCGATTTCCGACAGCAATTCCCGCGTGCGCTACTCAGCAGTGAGTCAGTTAGATACACTAGGGAGCCAAGATATAGACTTAACTTTAAATATATTGCGCGATCGCCTGCTCAACGACCCAGAAGCCGATGTACAAGCCGCCGCCGCAGATTGTTTGGGTGCTTTGAAACTCCAAGAGGCTTTTGAAGATTTACAACAGATTTATCAAACCAGCCCAGAGTGGATTGTTAAGTTTAGTATTATTGCCACTTTAGGAGAATTAGGAGATCCAAGATCCTTTGACTTACTCAAACAAGCGCTGTCCTCAGACAATGAACTAGTCAAAACAGCTGCTGTTAGTTCTCTTGGGGACTTAGGAAATAGGGAGGCTATCCCTCTACTAATTCCTTATGCCACAAATCCAGATTGGCAACTACGTTATCGATTGGTACAAGCTTTAAGTCGCTTGGGAGGCGACGATGCTAAATCGGTACTAGAAACTTTAGCACACGATGAAGTGGAAGCAGTCGCGACAGAAGCTAAAAAAGCTTTACAAGAAATGTAGATAATGCTAAAGGCGAGGGAGCTGCACTTTCAATACTTGGAGGTTTTGCCCTAAATTAAAATTTGGGCTTAAAGCTCAAACCCGTTAAAACGGGTTAAAAGCTAAGCATAGTCAGATAAATCTGACTTTAGCTTTAAGCGGTGAAATTTATTTCACAGCGAGAAACCTACGCAGTATTGGCTCCACTTTTCCAATCCCAGTCCCTATATCGAAAAACTTCACGAATCATTTAGTACACCAAACCCGGTCTCTTCAAGAGACCGGGTTTCTCACTTTTCAAAGTATGCGCGGATTGCGATATGGTTTCTAACCCAATACTTGCCGATGAAGCGAAAAGTTAGAAACCTGGTAACTTCTGCGAAACCGGGTTTCACCAGACCTCAACTCTCGTTAAGGGACTTCCAATAAATAAATTATCCATCTTTTGGGGCTCTCACTGGCTGACGTCTGAGACAGACGTACCACAAGAGATTTTTGAATACTTTTGTCTTTGGAAGTTCCTAACCGAGCAGTATTGGGTTTCTAACCCGTTTTAACGGGTTTTAGCTTTCAGCCCGAATTTTAATTCAGGGCAACAGTTATAATTTTTATGTATAAAATATAACTTTATTTTGGGTAAGTCAATATAAATACGTAAAATTAACTTTCCTTTTTTTGATAACTTTAAAAAAAAAGCTAAAAACTTATTTTTCTCAGTGAAAATATCAAAATCTTGATTTTTATTATTATCAATAATAATATTTTTCATTCAATAATTGTACTGAAACAAATAGACTAAAGAGCTTGAAAATCAAGATTCTATTAATTCTATTTTTTCTGCTTCTCAACTCGAAAAAAAATGTATAGAGTAGTGAATGAAAAGGTTGAATAAAACAATTAAAACTACTACTTAAAGCAAAGGTTATCAGGAGGCAGTCATGCAAAAGTTCGGTTTCGTAGTCGCAACAATCTTAGGTAGTTTAGGTTTAGGGCTAGCTGCTCATGTACCCGCCGCTCATGCAATGTCTTTAATTCCTTCACAAGAAGGAGAAATTAAACTCACCAACACAAACATCAATTGTGTTGCTAGCACTTGTATTGACACAACATCCTTCGGATATACAGTGACTAGCCTTGCTTATGATGGTTCCCCCGAAGCACCCAACTATGGATTAAGCCGTTTATTTGTAGATAACAGTGCTACAGCAAACGACTGGGGTTCTGGAATTATCTTTAAAACAAAAGACGCTGGAACTAACCCAAATACTAATGAGTTTTGGTTCCGTCCCGTAGCCTACCTGACTACACCTACCGGTTCGTTTAATCCAGGTCAACTACCAGCTGTTAATCCCGTGGAAAACGGTCAGTTAGAAATTGGTAGGTTTAAGTTTGAATTTGATAAGACAATTTCTGAACTGACATTGGAATTTTTCGACATTGAAGACGCTTACAAAAGTGGTGTTTTAGAAATTAATGGTCAAGCAGTAGCAAATTTATTAAATGCAGGACCTGATGGTAATCGTCAAACACTCGTACTCAAAGATGTACAGTCTCTGGTGCTGCAATTAGGTAATCCTGGTCCTGACAGTAGATTCAGAAACACTGGTGATGGTGTTGCACTATCACAAGTAGTTGCTACACCTGAACCAGGAACTGTTCTTAGTGTAGGTGCTTTGGCTGTCGCTGGTTTGTTTGGTTTACGTCAACGTAAAAAAGTGTCACAAGTTGGTTAATTGTTTCTTCATTCAGCTAGCTATTAAAACACTTGAAATCGAACAAATTTTACTCACTTCTTGTGCTCAACTTTGTACAACAGATACTTTAGTTGGATAAACAAACCGCCTTGGTGGACTATTTGCCAACCCGCTGTAGCGGGTTTTGTTTTTTGTGCAACTTTTCCTTAACCATAAGCATTCAGCTATTAGCCGTCAGCAGTCAGCTTTAATTTTTGGAAGTCCTTTAAGAGGTATCAGATATGGTCTCAATACTTGAAGGTTTTGACTCGATCCCCCCAACCCCCCTTATGAAGGGGGGCTTTAAACCCCCCAATTCATCGGGGGGCTGGGGGGATCAAAACGGGATGAGCACTACTAACCCTTGTAGTATTGGATATGGTGAGTGCTAAAATTTTTACGAACTTTCATCTCTGAGGAGCACAACTTAACTACCAAACACCTGAGACCAAGTTGTTACAAGGAAGACGACAACTGCTGCAATTGCTAACAGTCCTTGAATCAAATTCCCAACGAGTGTACCTACGACAATTCCAATCCCAGCCTTGATGGCGAGCCCTAAGTTACGTCTGTACAGGTACTCACCGATAATTGCTCCCAAAAGGGGTCCGAGTAGCATTCCTATCAATGGACCACCAACGGGTAAAGTTGGTAACAATCCTAAAAATCCCAAGATGAAACCGACAATTGCTCCAATTTGTCCCCAATGACTAGCACCAGCTTGTTTTGCTCCTAGGTAGCTTGCTAAAAAATCAATCCCTATACTGAGCGCTAATACGATAATTGTCACAATGAGTGGTATCTTGATAGCAGCGAAGGAAGCACTGACGAATCCCCAGATGACAATTGCAATTAAAATTAAGCTCGCTCCCGGAATAGCAGGTACGACAGCACCAATGATTCCCACTATCATTAGAGCAATAAGTAGTAGGTAAATGATTTGCATATTTTTTGCTAATGGCTAGTGGCTAATGGCTAGTGGCTAATGGTTGATTGCTCTTTTACCATTAGCTATTAACCATTAGCCATTAACACTTTCTAGAGTAACAGCTAATTTATCTGCGATTCCGGCAATCCAGGTTTCGTCTTGTTTGGTGTAACTGCGGGGAGCATTCGCTGCTAAAATCAAGACGCCTTCTTTACCTATAGGTTGACAGATGACTCCTTGAGTATTCTCTGGTAAGTAGTCAAATTCAATTTTGCCGGGATAGACCTTTAAATCTACCAGATAGACTGGCTTTTGTTTTTCCAGCACCCTTTTTAATATTGATCCAGGTACCACTTTCGAGTTGGGGCTTAAAATTCCCCGTCTTAACAAAACTTTATCTTGGTAATAAACAACTAGCGATCGCGTCACTGTATTTGTCAACAATAAATGAGACGCCCAAGCTAGTTCAGTTTTAACGAATTCTGGCAAATCTGAAGCGAGTATAAAACCTTCTTCACCAATAAGTTTTACGGCGTCAGGCGTTCGCGGTTGTACTTGTTGCCAAATCAACCCTGTCAAAATTAACACAGCACTCAAAATTACGCCCAGTACATCAGCACGAGCTTGGGAGTCTGTGATTTCTGGTGTCAGTAACCTATTTGTGAGCAAAAGTAGAGCACCCAACCCACCAACAACAATAGGTAACCGCCGCAAAACTTTATTGGAGTCAGATTTCGCCATACTTTACAAATGGTGAATGATGAACGCTAAGTCCTGAATCATGCCAAATTTTACACCTTACATTTCATCATTCATAATTCATCATTCATAATTCACTCCTCTCCTGGTTCAATTATCCGTTGAAACAAATAGCCAGTCCCGCGTGCTGTAAGAATCAGCTCTGGATTACTGGGATCGTCCTCTAACTTTGCTCTTAAACGGGAGATATGCACATCTACGACACGGGTATCTACGTGGCGTTCCGGTGTGTATCCCCAGACTTCCTGCAAAATTTCCGAGCGAGAAAAAGCTTCTCCCGAGCGGCTCACTAACAGTTCTAGCAAGCTAAATTCCATACCTGTCAAGCGAATACGTTCATCGCCTTTGTAGACTTGTCGCTTGTTGGTATCTATTTTAATGTTACCGACATGGATGACTCCAGAACTGGGAATGCCGGAAGCACCAGTTTTATCTACCCGTCGCAGGACTGAACGAATGCGGGCTTCTAGCTCTTTTGGTGAAAAGGGCTTAACTACGTAATCATCAGCACCCAACTCCAAACCTGTAATTCTATCAGCCACGTCGCCTAAGGCTGTTAGCATAATAATTGGGACATCTGATTCCTTACGTAATTCTTGGCAGACACCGTAGCCATCTAGCTTTGGCATCATGACGTCTAAAACAACTAGGTCTGGATCGGCTTTGCGAAACGTGTCCAAAGCTTCCTCTCCATCGCCTGCTGTTACCACATCGTAGCCAATCATGGAAAGGCGCGTTTCTAAAATCCGGCGAATGCTGGCTTCGTCATCTACTACCAAAATTTTTTCTTTATGACTTTCCAAGTTTCTCAACGCTCCTTAACTAAAGTTTTTCATGTTTAATTTTTAGTACCATATTATTAAGATATCATTTCACAAATTGATTGGAAAAACCTTGCATCTACTACCATTATTGGATTTCAGTTTGCTCGAAAACTTAAGCAAAAATTAAGAATATTTAAAACACAATAAGAATGGCAAAGCAAAAAACCTATTATGTTTGTCACCAATGTGGATCTGAATCGCCACAATGGTTTGGTAAGTGTCCATCTTGTGGTACCTATAACTCTTTAGAAGAGCAGATTGCTATCCAATCATCAACAGATATACCAAGTCGGGGAATCAGTGGATGGCACCAACAAACTGCAAATGGCAAACCCGTAAGCAAACCAGCCAAGCCAAGAGCTTCTCTCACTTTCGCTCAAATTAGCGATCGCCAAGTCACCCGCTGGGCTTCTGGTTATGGAGAACTAGATAGAGTGCTTGGGGGAGGGGTAGTACCAGGCTCTATGGTACTTATTGGTGGGGACCCCGGCATTGGAAAATCAACTCTCCTGCTGCAAGTCTCTAGCGAACTGGCGCAGAGATACCGCATTCTTTACGTTTCTGGGGAAGAATCAGGACAACAGGTCAAGTTAAGAGCCTCTCGTTTGGGAGTCTCACAACCCATGAGTATGGTAGCTAATGACAACGGCAATAGCAATAGTGCAGAAGTGCAACAGGCTCCTCAAGAACCAGAAACCCCTGAAAATATGGGTGCTGATTTATACGTACTTCCTGAAACTGACTTGGAAGAAATATTGAAGGAGATGGACTCGTTGCGACCAAATGTAGCGGTTATTGATAGTATTCAAACAGTGTTCTTCCCCGCTCTCACTTCAGCACCCGGTTCTGTGGCTCAGGTACGTGAATGTACGGCAGCTTTGATGAAGGTGGCTAAGCATGAAGATATCACAATGTTGATTGTCGGACACGTGACCAAAGAAGGGGCGATCGCAGGACCAAAGGTATTGGAACACTTAGTAGATACAGTGTTATATTTTGAAGGTGATCGCTTTGCCTCTCATCGGTTATTACGGACAGTGAAAAACCGCTTTGGAGCAACCCACGAAATCGGCATTTTTGAAATGGTAGACAATGGATTGCGAGAAGTCCCCAATCCTTCCGAACTGTTTCTAGGTAACCGTGATGACCCGTCTCCGGGGACTGCTCTTGTGGTTGCTTGTGAAGGAACACGCCCAATCGTTGTTGAATTGCAAGCCTTAGTTAGCCCAACAAGCTATCCCTCTCCACGTCGTGCTGGTACGGGTATAGATTACAACCGATTGGTTCAAATTTTGGCAGTTCTGGAAAAACGGGTCGGGATTCCCATGTCAAAACTGGATTCTTACGTTGCTTCAGCAGGTGGGTTGAGCGTAGAAGAACCAGCCGTGGATTTGGGAATAGCAATTGCGATCGTCGCCAGTTTTCGCGATCGCATTGTTGATCCCCGTACCGTACTCATTGGCGAAGTGGGTTTGGGGGGACAAGTACGCCCAGTGTCGCAGATGGAGTTGCGGTTAAAAGAAGCAGCAAAATTGGGCTTTAAGAAAGCAATAGTGCCAAAAGGGCAAAAGTATCCCAACTTTGACATAGAAATATTGCCCGTGTCAAAAGTTATAGATGCGATTATTGCAGCAATCCCTCAACAGGGTTTGACAGAAGCTGATTTAGTACCAGATGAGGAGTTAGAAGAAGAGTAGGGTGTGGGGTATAGGGTGTAGAGTGTAAGGTAAGCTTTCAGCCATCAGCACTTCAGCGGTCAGTCATGAGCTATGGGGGATCTATTCCCTATCACCTCCATACAACGATGCGTTCAATTAATGTTTATTTGCCTTGTTTTCTTGAATAATATGAATAATTGATGGTATAAAAGAAACAAGAATAATTAGGATAATTATTGGTAACAAATACTTATCTACTTGCTCAGCAGGTAGAGATTTCCCCAAGAAAAACCCTAATATAGTAATACCAAATGTCCACATAAAACCACCAATTAAGTTGTAGGACATGAAGGTCGGATAATGCATTGAACCAATACCAGCCACGATTGGTGCAAAGGTTCGCACAATCGGTAAGAAGCGGGCTAAAACAATTGTCTTTTTACCATACTTTTGATAAAAATTTGTGGTTTTTACTAAGTGCTTTTTATGAAATAACCATGAATCTTCTCTTTGAAAAAGTCTACGACCTAGTTTATGTCCAGTAATATATCCTACATTGTCACCCAAAACTGCACAAATAAAAGCGCCAATAATAAGAACCCAGATATTGAGTAGTTGCTGAGACGCGATAAACCCCGCTG
The DNA here is from genome assembly GCA_035967975.1 of Scytonema sp. PMC 1070.18. GTDB lineage: Bacteria > Cyanobacteriota > Cyanobacteriia > Cyanobacteriales > Nostocaceae > Scytonema. The sequence continues at coordinate 4,987 of JAWQFQ010000126.1, read as the reverse complement.
TGAACAACAAACTATCTCCAGGCAGAAAAAACCCTATCAATAAACCAGATTCAGCAAAGATAATCAGCCATACTCCAACGTAACCTATGGATTTGATGAATTGTACTAAATCAAAATGCATAAAATCACCTATACCAGTATTAGTAGTCTGAAGAAACAAAGGCACTGATGCCAAATACGAGCCTAACACAGTATTTTATGCACGATTACCGAGCTTAATTGTATAAGTTTTTACTTATATAGCGGAGACACTACAACCTGGTTCCAATACTTGTCGGTTAATGGGAGGTTCGGGGAAACCCGGTTTCGCTGGGGTTACCGGGGTTCTAATTTTGAACCGCAGATGAACGCAGATGAACGCAGATGAAACAGAAAATTGTCTGCGTTTATCTGCTTGTATCTGTGGTTTCAATTAATAGTAAATAGTTTACTTAGTGATGCTGTAGATTTTTTGTGTTTGCAACTGGGCGCAGCATATTGATGAAGGTAGTATGTCTGAGGGAAGTTGCTGGCGATCTAGTTGCACTTGCAAGTTACTCATGGGATCGACACCAGGGGAGATTAAGAATTCTAGCTTCTTAGTGTCAGGTAAATTGACTAGATGGTCTAGAATTTGGGAAATTGCTTGTACGTAGGGATGTCCTTTTTGTTGATACCAGTCAGGAGATGCAACGTTTGCTTGGTCGAAACCTAAGTGTACGACTAAGGATGGTTGGTTGAATAAGGCTATAGCGACCGGACGGGCTTCTTCCTGTAAGAGCAAATCGTGACTTTTTGCTAACCGCCGTAATTTTTCTAAGCGTTCGTAACGTTCTGTCGCGGCTTCGGGGTCATCTTGCCAATGAATTGATACTGTTAGCAAATAGGTTTGTAACAGCATATGACCCAGTTTTTTCGCCTTTGTTGTTAGGTAGTAGGAGTTGTAGTCGTTGGCTTCAATTAACAATGGTACGCGGTCTACGACTTCTAATCCGTATCCCTTTAATCCTGCTATTTTACGGGGATTATTGGTAATTAAGCGGATTTTATGCACGCCTAAGTCCATAAGCATTTGTGCTCCCATACCGTAATCTCGCAAGTCAGCGGGGAATCCAAGGCGCTCATTTGCCTCAACTGTATCGAGTCCCATATCTTGTAAGGAGTAGGCTTTTAACTTGTTAATGAGTCCGATTCCTCGTCCTTCTTGTCGCAGATAAACGACAACGCCTTGTTCTGCATTTTCAATCATCTTTAACGCTGCTTGTAGCTGCATCCTACAGTCACAGCGTAAGGAACCTAATGCATCTCCTGTCAAACATTCAGAATGCATCCGCACCATCACTGGGTTATCTCCAAATTGGTCGGGATTTCCCTTGACAATGGCAACGTGTTCTGTATTGTCCAATGTGTGGCGGTAGGCGTAGATTTGGAAAAGCCCGAATTGGGTGGGTAAATCAGCAACGGTTTCGCGCTCGATCAGGCGATCGTGTTGTAGGCGGTAACTAATTAGGTCTGCTATACTGATGATTTTAAGATTGTGATGTTCAGCGTACTCTATTAACTGAGGTAACCGTGCCATAGACCCATCGGGATTTTGGATTTCGCAAATGACTCCAGCTGGGTACAGTCCTGCGAGTCTTGATAGGTCAACAGAAGCTTCTGTGTGTCCAGCCCGTTTTAGTACGCCCCCCGCCTTTGCTCGAATGGGGAAAATATGACCGGGACGGCGTAAGTCTGAAGGTCGTGTGGCTGGGTTAATTGCGACTTGAATAGTGCGGGCGCGATCTTCTGCTGAAATACCAGTACTGACTCCCAAATGAGGTGCAGCGTCAATACTAACCGTGAAAGCTGTTTGGTTGGTATCTGTGATGTTGGTTACCATCAATGGTAAATCCAATTCATCCAATCGCTCACCCATCATAGCCAGACAGATTAAGCCCCTCGCTTCCACTGCCATAAAATTAATTGTATCTGGAGTAGCAAATTGAGCGGCACAAATCAAGTCGCCTTCATTTTCTCTGTTTTCGTCATCTACTACCACAATAACGCGACCAGCTTTCAAGTCTGCTAGTGCGGCATCGATCGAATCAAATTTAAAGCTTTGGTTAGAGGATGCAGAGCCATCGGTAGGTTCCCCGATGGGAGAAGACTGCGTTGTAGTGTTAAGCTGTGACACGGGTGATTTCCAGCTATCAGACGTAAATTTTTTTAACAAATGCTTGTTCTCGATTGTAGCTCTTTTAGACTACTGTACAAGCACTAAAAGCAATGATTTGTAAGATTAGGACTTTCACAAGCGGGTTGCGCGATAAAATACTTCTTCTTAAGGAGATTTCTAAAATAAAAATTACCGCATAATTATCATGACATGGTAGGGGCCTTGGGCAGAGCCCTTCTCGCAGAGTACGGTTGTTCGCCCTCCTAATCGGTAAGATTATTTGTAAAAATCACCTAAATAAAGCAGATTCTAGGCTAAAAGTTAGTTAACCAAGAGCGGATAAGGATTTTATAATTTATGAGTAATTTTAGACGCGTACCTGTTGGCATTGTTGGCGCGTCAGGCTACGGTGGAGTTCAGCTAGTGCGACTACTTATGGATCATCCAGAAGTCGAACTGGTGTATTTGGGTGGTGAAAGTAGTGCGGGAAAACAATTGACGGAAATCTACCCACATTTGGCTGATATAGTTAACCAAGAAATTGAGGCGGTAGACCCGGACATCATTTCTCACCGTTGCGAAGTGGTCTTTCTCTCTCTACCAAATGGTCTGGCTTGCAAAATCGCACCACAACTTTTGGAAAAAGGATGCAAGGTACTGGATCTGAGTGCGGACTATCGGTTTAGGAATTTGGCGACTTACACAGCTTGGTATGGAACTCAAAGAGACGATCGCACAACGGCGAATAGTGCTGTTTATGGTTTACCGGAACTGTATCGCGATCGCATTGCGGAAACCCAGCTAGTTGGTTGTCCTGGTTGCTATCCTACAGCTAGTCTCTTAGCTCTTTCACCTTTGCTCAAGCAAGGATTGATTGTACCGGAAACCGCCATTATTGATGCTAAATCCGGTACATCTGGCGGTGGTCGTCAAGCAAAAATCAATATGTTGCTTGCGGAAGCAGACAACTCCTTGGCTGCGTATAATGTCGCCCGTCACCGCCATACACCAGAAATTGAGCAAATTTGCAGCGATTTAGCAGGACACGAAGTCACTATCCAATTCACCCCACACCTCGTTCCTATGGTGCGTGGTATTTTAGCAACAGTATATGCAACACTACGCGATCCGGGTTTGGTTCGAGAGGACTTAATTACAATTTATCGAGCATTCTATCGTAACTCCCCCTGGGTAAAAGTGTGTGACCCAGGTATTTATCCCCAAACTAAGTGGGCTTGCGGAAGTAATTTAGGTTACATAGGTATAGAAGTTGACCCCCGCACTGGTCGCGTCATTGTGATGTCAGCGATTGATAACCTGATTAAAGGACAAGCAGGTCAAGCAATCCAATGCCTCAACATCATAATGGGATGGGATGAGACACTAGGATTGCCGAAGTTGGGGTTTTATCCTTAGGGGGGTGTAAGGGTGTGGGGGTGTCAGGGTGTAAAGGGAAATATTTCTGAAAATCTTCTCCCTCTCCCCTACACCCCTACCCCCCTACACCCTTACACCCCTAATTTTCCGGCGTAAACAGCGCGATCGCCGAGTTCATCTTCAATTCGCAGCAAGCGATTGTATTTTGCGACTCGTTCGCTGCGACACAAGGAACCAGTTTTGATTTGACCAGCACGAGTTGCGACTGCTAAATCAGCGATGGTTGTATCTTCCGTTTCACCAGAACGATGGCTAATGATAGAGCGGAAACTGTTGCGCGTTGCTAAATCAATCGTTTCCAAAGTTTCTGTCAGCGAACCAATTTGATTGAGTTTAATCAAAATGGCGTTAGCAGCTTTAAGTTCAATGCCCTTTTGCAAGCGAGTTGTGTTAGTGACAAACAAATCATCTCCAACTAACTGTACACGAGAACCCACCTTTTCTGTGAGTAGCTGCCAATTTTGCCAATCTTCCTCGTGCAAACCATCCTCTATTGACACAATCGGATATTGGTCAACAAGTTGGGCGAGGTAGTCTATGAACTCAGTCGGCGCATGAGGTTTGCCATCATAGACATACTGTCCATCTTTGTAAAACTCACTTGCTGCAACATCTAAAGCCAAAGCCACTTGTTCCCCTGGTTTATAACCAGCTTTTTCTATAGCAGCAATCAATAACTCCAGTGCAACTTGGTTGGATTCCAGGTTAGGAGCAAAACCACCTTCATCCCCCACACCAGTCAGTAGCCCTTTCTCATCCAACACTTGGCTCAGAGTAGCAAATACTTCTGCACCCCAGCGCAACGCTTCCCGGAAAGAAGACGCTCCAATAGGGACAACCATAAACTCTTGAAAGTCCACATTGTTCGCCGCATGAGCACCACCGTTAATAACATTCATCAACGGTATTGGTAATAAATTTGACAAAGGACCACCCAAATAGCGATACAAGGGAAGACCCAAAGATTCTGCACCAGCTTTAGCAGCTGCCAGAGAAACCGCTAAAATCGCATTAGCACCAAGTTGGGATTTATTGGGGGAACCATCCAAGCCAATCATCGTGCGGTCAAGAAGTTCCTGGTTAAGAGCATCCATGTCAATTAACTTTGGAGCCAGTACTTCTTTAACGTTTTGCACCGCCTTGAGTACGCCTTTACCCCCATAACGGCTTTTATCCTTATCCCGCAATTCGTGTGCTTCAAAAGTGCCAGTAGACGCTCCACTGGGAACCTGCGCCAATCCTACAGCACCATTGACTAAATGCACTTCGGCTTCAACCGTTGGTCTACCGCGAGAGTCCAAAATTTCACGGGCGACAATAGCTTCTATGGCAGTATCAAACATTTGTCCTTCGTCCTTATTTCTACTTGAAAGTTTTGTGTGAATTAGGGGTAGGGGGGTAGGGGTGTACGGG
>JAWQFQ010000125.1:0-26042 GCA_035967975.1 Scytonema sp. PMC 1070.18 | reverse complement strand
CCCAGAGGCAATTGAGTGGGTAAAAATGCAATACATATCAAAGGTTAAAGCAATTGCTCTTCGCACCCTCCGAGCTATTGAAATTGCAGTCGTTGAAGTACACGATGACGAGTATGTTGTTTGTAACCAGAAGAACGGTCATCACTACGTTGTACGCCCTTTTCACCCAAACCCAAAAGAGAGATGCGAGTGTGCGGATTGCCACTTCAGAGGCGCTAAATGTAAGCACCAAATAGCGGTCGAACAATTCATCCGTTCTCAAACTGCTCAAAGTCAAGTGCTAGTTGCTTAAAAAGTCTACAGGTGAGAGGTTTTTAATGAGTACCAAAGATATGTTTCCTTGCAAAAGATGTAGTGTTTGCAGGATGGTGATTAGAAGTCGTCGCCAGGTTTGTTGTCGCGATAGCTTCGCTAACGCCTAAAGGCGTATCGCAATTACTTAATCTGTAAAAAATGTTGCTCTCACCATCCTGACCCCACACTCTTAAATTTTGGTGACATTCTCAACAGACGCCGACATTCAACTGAAGTTCAACCAGCCGCTTAAAAGTCCATCGGTGAGCCTGAGTGCTCACCATTCCTATGTAAGGTTTTGCCATGTTAACACCAGAAATTAGAGAAGAACTACGCCGCATTCAAGCTGAGTTAAAAAAGCCGTTTCCCGCACCAATTCACGAAGTCATTGACGAACAACGCGATCGCCTGCGTTTAGAGCGCATTGTCGAGCGGTCTCCTTTTGTCAGCCAGCACTAGACCCAAAAGTTGTCACAATACTACTCAGTTAAGCCCTTTTCGGACGCCACAGACAATGAAATTTCAATGGTTTCAGCCCTACCTAATTCCCTTAACCGAGCAGTATTGAAAGTTGTCAGGGTCTAGTACATATTTAAAGCCGATCTACACGTACGCGAGCAGCAAATGTGAGTCGAGATTCAAAATCTGCCCAACCCATTTCAATACGAGATTGACTACGGGGCCAAGGGTCTCGGAGAATCACTGAACGAAAGATTAGCTGACCATTTCTACCAACTTTATAGGTAACCCCAGTTAAGACATAAGCATGTCCAACATTCCCAGGCTGCTTCAATCCAACTATCAGTGGCCACCTACGATTTAAGTCGTGGACTAAATCAGAACCTCTAAGAGGTAGAGCCGACGCATAAATATTAGAAAAACGCCCTCGTGTGTCTGGTGCCCAACCACTTAGAGCACCAAGAATATTCTCTGGTGCTCCAGGCTTATTGATTAGCTCACCAAAAATTTTTGCTACAACTTGCTCTTGAGTAACGTATAGTCCGTGGTAGTTCAAAACCATCTGGACAGCAGCAGCCCAACACCAGTTACTTTGCCGTTGACGACCCTGTACCTGAGGTGCTGCAAAATATTCAAGTTGATCTCTTGGAATTCCTGATACAAATAGTCCAGGTCCTATTCTTGAGGTTTCGCCACGGCTGGGTATTGGTGCCAGAAGAGTACCACAAGTAAGAGTAGCACACATAAAAGATGTAAAGAAGAATTTTTTCATAGATCATTTAATGAATGGTTTACCTGAACCGTATTGCTCCAACAGATTTTCATTACGGCTTTCGATGTTACTAATACAATAAGGAGAAATCGCTACCCATAGTTTTCTTCCATTCTTAAACTGTGCCAATACTTGAATCGCATACGTATTATTTGGAGCTTGAACACGACCGTTTGATAGATAATAACCCTCTTTAAGGACTACTAGGTACTCGAAACTTCTTGGATCAAAAGCGTAGCAATTTTGACGAACATATATTTTCTGTGAGTTTGCGGCTACTGGTGAAGTAGTCAACAGTAAAGATAAACTTGACAAAACAACACCATGAACAATTTTGTTCGAAATTAAAAATTTTTCCATTTTTTAAAATGATGAAAAACCTCCATAGATTACTACAAAACCAACTATCCTATTTCGAATAAATTTTTGGAATTATATATAACAACTATTGCATTGATAACATCTAATTAAATTAGATTATAAATTCAATACCTATTTCATAAGAGAGAAGATATTTTTAACTTTTAATGTTATTATTTTGTGCTTGTTAAATATTAGATAGTCACTTGGTTAAAAAAAATTTAACTAAAGGTAATGTCGAGTAGACTGTTTAACCCCCATTCCGCACCCTGATTGTCATAAAGATACACAACAGAGAAGAAAAAGTAGTACATAAGAACTCAAGAAAAAGTAGAGCGCAATGCAAGGGGAAACTAATCAAATGGAAACGTCAATAAACTGTTCTAACTCGACGAACTTATCTATGGTCCCCACTTGTTGGGGACACTAATCGAATGGAAACCTTTGAGTATGGATTCGTTGTTGCATTGCTGCTTTTCTTTCGTCCCCACTCGTTGGGGAAACTAAGCTATCGATTCGCGATCGCAACCCGCTAGAAAAAACCCTCTGCAACCTCTCCTTAAATCAAGTCCGATATCTTATCACTCATTTGTTTTTGCAATTTTTGACGGTTATCATCATACTTGAGAACCGTCTGCACCTGAGCATGACGGCTGAAGCGCTGCGTTGCTCTGTAGTTCCCATTGTTCTGGTCCAGTACGGTTGTAATTGCACTATGCCGAACCCGGTGTGGTGACATCTTCTTTGTAATTCCGGCTTCCTTACACAATCCATCTACCAGTCGCCTGATAGCTTCTCCGGTTAATCTTTCTCCATTATTATGATAAGCAAGTACTGTAAAGATAGGTTCGTCGTTACCTTGCTTCTGGCTAGCTGTTAACCAAGTCGCGATCGCCGTCACGGGTTACACAATGACTGCGATCGCCCTCAGATTGCCCAACTTTGCAAACAAATATTAAGCACTGTGCCACTTGTAGCTTGATACTACCTTGCACAGCGCTTAATGTTTGTTGAGACTGTAGCACGCATTCGCACAAGAGACTCGCTTTACAATGTGTCAGTCATGCTCCTTATTTACTGAGTGCGCTACTAGCCTTTTGTGATTGTGTTTATCTTGCGAGCTATGTGTTTTGGGTTGTGTATAGTCTGACCATTTGTACGGGTTTGTGCAGGGCGGGATTTATCCCATCCCAAAATATTCCAGTCAAATGGGATCGTTTTGGTTTCCTTTGATGCCTCAATTTCGTCAGATACAATTTGAGCACCCAATTTAATTAATTTCCCGAACATACTCGCCCCTGGTTCACTCGAACACTGTTTTTACTTTTATAAAGTTTTGCGGAAAGATGTACGATGGGAAACTTACGGAAAATTCTTTGAAGAGTTTGCGATCGCAACCCGCTAGAAAAAACCCTCTGCAACCTCTCCTTAAATCAAGTCCGATATCTTATCACTCATTTGTTTTTGCAATTTTTGACGGTTATCATCATACTTGAGAACCGTCTGCACCTGAGCATGACGGCTGAAGCGCTGCGTTGCTCTGTAGTTCCCATTGTTCTGGTCCAGTACGGTTGTAATTGCACTATGCCGAACCCGGTGTGGTGACATCTTCTTTGTAATTCCGGCTTCCTTACACAATCCATCCACCAATCGCCTGATAGCTTCCCCGGTCAATCGCTCTCCATTATTATGATAAGCAAGTACTGTAAAGATAGGTTCGTCGTCACGTTTCTTTTGGCTAGCTGTTAACCAAATCGCGATCGCATCCGCAGTTTTATCCGACAAATCAATCGTTTGCTTTTGAGTTCCCTTACCCTTACCAAGTATGGCGAGAGTTTTTTCCTGAAAGTTAAAGTCACAAACATCTAAACTGACAACTTCATTACGACGCAGCGCGTTATCCCAAAGTAACCTGAGAATTGCGTAGTCGCGTTTCCCTTTGAGAGTGTTGCGGTCAACGAGTGCTATGACTTTAGCATAATCGCTTGGTGGAATGCCCTTGGTATCGCGATAGGTTTCCACCTTCTCACCTTTAACATCATCCAGAGAAAAATTGCAAACTCCCAGCCGTCGTCCCATCTCCACCAGAGATTTAATCGCACTGAGGCGACGGTTCACTGTTGCTTCTGCACGTTTATTCTCAATCAAGTGCGCTTTGTACTTGAAGACCAAAGCAACGGCGTGTTTTTGTTCCAGGTTCAAAAATTCCAAAACCAAGTCTCGACTCAGCTCTTGTTTAGCAACGTACTTAAAAAAATCTCGCAAATCTTTTTGGTACTCGCGCTTTGTGTTAGGACTACGTTTATCCCCAATCAACTGCGCTACCACATCCGGGTCGTTCTCTAACGAGAAGTCTTCGTGTAAGGCGATCGCAAACGAATCTTCCCGAACAACAATATTTTCTGGATGGATAGAAGTCATATACAAAGCTTGGGTACAAGTTTAGCCTTTTTAATCTTAAAAGGAAACAAAGAAACGGGGAACGAGGCACCAAAGTATTTTATACCTCAAAACTCAGTGGTGCGAAAAGGTACATTGTCCAACTACTGAGATTATATGTAATTTTTATAACAAATTACTTACAGTTGCGATCGCCCGAATCGCAACGAATTAAAGTGGATAGCCGAAGGTAATAGAGCTACCAATGAGGGTGTAAAAGTCGTTTGGGTCGTGTGCGGCACCACCAACATAACCCGGAACTTGACATTTTTGGCTAACAGTGTAGGCAATTTCGTTAAGTACGGCATGAGGTGCCATGTCCCATGCGTGGGATGCATTTTTTTGAATTTCATGGAGAATAATTGCTTGAAACTGCCAACCTTGGATTTTGCACTTGCCCAAGCGATAGGTTTGAGCAAACTTTGGTTCTGATAGAGCCAGACGTAACTCGGTTTCGATTTGGGTGAAGTCTGGTTTTGTCGGCTCTTTCGTCTGCAAATAAGTCAGTAGTTCTGTGGCTGATGTACCAGTTCTAAAATACACGGGTCCGTAACCATCTCCTCCAGAGACGACTCCCCAGTACTGTAAGGTGACTTGTTTTGATTGAGCGAGGGCAACAATGAGTGATGTCTCAGCTTGATTGTGGGTACCAAGGACTCCACCATAACCGCACTCGATCGCAACAAAGCAACCACAAACACAAATGATATCCCATATGCAATGGGCACACTGGATTCGAGGTTGGTCACTGATGAGCCCTGAGATAACTTCAGCATAGTTATTGCGATCGATATACAAGTCGTAAGACCCATGTTCGTTAGACTTTCCACATGGGGCATTGGTTAAGTTGCCAACAAAGCGGTAGTGTAAAAAGTCAGGGAGTGGGTGTTGTCGTATCACATCAGCAAGACGTTCGGCATCTGACGGTGCAAAACTAGCATTGAAGTAGTAATCAGGACCTTGCCGACAACGTTCGATTTCCCAAAACCAGTTTTGAAACGGACTCATATTTTGATGTGATATGGCGATCGCATGAATTGAAAATCGTGTCAGAACCCCATTGTTCCGCAACAATCAAAACTGCCACAGCATAAAATCAATCAACTGTTCGTTCCAGTCTTTAGCTTTTGGTTTGAGTCTGGTGGTGTGAGGGATGATGGATTGGATTGCTAGATAAGTTTCTTTGCCTGCGGCATCGTTATCGTAAGCAGCGATGACATTGGGGGTTCTGTGTAACAATTCTAAAGGTAAAGACCGGGCACTGTCAGCTGCTAGGTACAATGTCTTTTGTGGTGGCGGTGGTTCCAAAACTGCGATCGATAAAACTTCAATGGGAGATTTAACCAACACGACACGGGCGATCGCATCACTTTGTTGACCGCCAGTAGTCAAGTGAAACCAACCTTGAGAACGTTTGGTCCCTTTGGCCAATCCAATGAACGAATTATTCTTCTTATAGGTCCCGCGCAAGAAAGCACCGTTGATTTCTCCCTCTAGAGAGCGCATGATAAAAACAACGTTTTGCTTATTATCCGCATAAACCAAATTTTCTCTATGCAAAGTCTCAATCAAACTTAAGGGTAGTTTTCTGACCTCTGTCAAGTACTGCTGCACTTTCAACCACTTCTTCTCATTGGGTTCGGGTGGGACGAACGATGGTGTTGGTTCGGCAGAGACAATGGCTTTGGCGGAGGTGCGAGCGTGGTGGGAGACGGCTTTTAACATAGCCGATTCTCCCATAGAATCTTGCAACCAAACTACGGCTGCTTTGAAAGAGCACTTTAACACGTGCATGACCAAATCTATCGCTCCACCACCACCATGCTGGTTGCCAATGAAGTCATAGAATTGCGAACCAATAATTGCGATCGCGCAGCCATGTCCTTTCCACTTGTGTTGACCTTTGTCGTCTGGGTCGAGTCCTAGTTGGTAGGCTACGTCTTCTAAGGGAATATCTCGGACTAAGTTGGCTTGGGCTTTCCATAAATCCAAGGTTAGTTCGATATTTTGCAGGCGGTTTTGCAGCTTGTGTCTTTCTTGTTCAGAGGAGTAGACTGTTTTAGAAAGTTCTGCTTTTTGTTTGAGTAACCTCTGACGTTCGCCCAGTTGGTAATTAACACTCTTGAAAGTGGGCTGTAAAGATTCTTGTAACTGCTGCCAGTACTCAGCCGCTGTTTGATTGTCGTTGGGTTTGGGTAAAATCTCCTTGAGGTCGAGGTGTAGGGAATTGCAGTTAACAGCAGCATAGTACTGCTTGATATCTATATGCTTGGCTCGACTTCCTTTGACCCCTCGTTCGATACCCAAGTGTTCTACCGCCCTTGCAAAACTATCTTGCAGCTGCGATAACTTTTGTCTGCCACTGAAGAGCGATCGGCAGTTGAGGTTTCCTTTGTGGTCTAACGGTACGATATACGCATGAATATGGGGAGTGATTTCATCCAAGTGCAAGTCGGCTCTGACAGATCTGTCTCCATAACTCTCCAACAACCACTCGGTACAAGCAATGGCAAAATCATCCACTCGTTGAGGAATGTAGGTGCCACCATTGGTGGGATTGTCGGGACGGAAGTACTCTGGACTGGCACTCAGCAACATCTCAACTCCCAAAACTGCATTGGAGCGAATCTTTTGGTTGCCGATTCTTTCTTTAAACAGTGCTTCCAAATCCTCTCGCTCCAAACCAATCAACCGCACGTTCTCAATTGCAGGATTGGCATTGGGAGTAAAGCGCTCCCTGGCATTGTGCCGAGCGCTGATATTGAGTTGCCGCCAACTCTTGATTTTTTGTATCCGGCAAATTGCGTATATCACCATGACTGCATCATCTCATAGAGAGGGCGGACTTCAGTGCATTCCTCATCTCATGTACAATTTTCTTAATCAACAAAGCCAGTCCTACTCTTGAGTTGAGGGGTGTTTGGGCATTATCAATGTGTAGTAAGTTATAAACTACAAGAAAAAATAAAGAAAAAATAAAGAAAAAATAAAGAAAAAATAAAGAAAAAACAGCGATCGCGCCGTTGTCAGTTTGCTTAACTTTGCTGCGTTGCAAGTATCAGAAATGTATGAGTTAAAATAGCACAACCTCAAGCCCCATAACAAAGACGAAAAAACTACTGTATTTGATAAAAGCAACAAAGACAGAGAAAACAAAATTTTCCAACAAAAAAAACATACCCTGCCAGATCAATAATAAACAAGCAGGATTGTAAAATGCTACCGCCTTCCTACAATAACAGATTAAAAACCTATTTACAAGCTAAAAAACACCCAAATGTATAGCCCACTTACATAAAAACAGTAACTCGCAGCTGAGGCATGGTGGGCTTCATCCACAATGACAAGCTTTGCATCACTGTAGTTCTTGCGTCTTGCCAACGTTTAGATGCCAGCAACGCCGGATGAAAGGATCAGTAGGTTTGTAGGCGACTTTAATAATACCCGGTTGTACTCCAGTCGCCGCTGCCAACTTGTCTGCTGCTTGAAGAAACAATTCTTCTCATGGGCAAAGACCAACACGCCCAAGCAAGTGCTGGTAAATTCATGGGCGATCGCAGCAAAAATCACCGTCTTGCCCCCACCTGTTGAGAGCTGCAACAGGACTTTCCTAACTCCTTAGTCCCAATCCGCAAAAGTTTGGGCAACTAAATATTGCTGATAATCACGTAAAGTCAACATAACTTGAGTATAAATGAAAACTTGAAGAGCAGGTGGCGATCGCCTCAATGGTTCCAAATTTTGAGGCTGTGACGTTTAACCCACCGATGAGAACCATTAGAAAATTCAACTTGTACTCTAGAGCCATGCCGCTCCCAACCAACAATTGTCACTTTTTCGCCACTATACTCAGCAGTGGTTCCAACGGCAATAGTGACGGATTGTGATGGATTTTGAGAGGAAAATTGCGATCGCGTAAACGGCTGTTGTTCTAGTTGAGATTCAGGAGTTGTGATGGATTGTGTTGGGGAATGAAATTGCGATCGCGTAAATAGCTGTTGTTGTACTTGAGGTTCGCTCGTTGTTATGGGTGAAGTTGTGAAATTAGACTCGTCAGTTCCGTCACTGGTAGGGGTTTGAGTCGTCACGTCATCGTCACTTAACCCTTCACGATTCGTCAATAAGGAATCACCACCTGTAATCGGTCGGGTCAAATCAGAGCCTGGTTGCCGTATTACCAGTCCGGTAATATAGGCTCCTTGATTGTCACGTCCTTTCTTGATTCCTTGCAGTTTCAGTTGATTGGAACAAAGGTCAATAAGACACTCACTGAAGCGCCGTAAAGAGACAGACCTGCAACCAGTTTCATCCATCCACCGACAGTAACTAGGATAGAGATAGAGTTCGGCAGATTTGGACAGAGTGCCGACATAGGTTTTTGCACCTGGTTCTAAAACCAAACAACTATCCATCCAATCAGCAAGGGGATTGGTGTCAAGTAAAAACTCAGCACTGAACCCAGCGAGCGACGGTACAGAATTGTTTGTATTTACCACGAGTGAAACCATTTCTGCATCGGGCATTTCCAACACCCACTGTAAAAGTCCTGGTAAATAGGGTTTGAATTCAGAATCGAGGTCGCGTTGTAAGTGTGGAGGGACTTGATGAGCGAAAGGAACTGTCAGCCGCCGTCGTTTTAATCCGCTGGTGTAATCGCTAGACTGGACGGGTTCGTTTGCAGCAATCATAACCATGCCTGTATACTGAAAACCCCTTGTTTGTTGCACGCACTTGCGCTCATTCCTAATGTCATCTTCTCCAGTCAAATTTTTTAAAGTTTGGACTTCTCCCCCGTAGCGTTCTGAATCTGTAATCAGCACCAGGCGCTTGCCAAATAAAGCAGCGGTCTCGAAGCGGTTGGCCTCTAACTGTTTCAATGTAGTGACAGCTGTATTTTCTTTACCGACCAGTGCTGTGGCAAGTCGCAAGAATGTACTCTTACCCGTTCCCCCAGGACCGATCGCTTCCAAAAACCTATGTAAATCACATCTTCCCGTCACTACTGCTTTGAGATATGCCCGTAGCAGCTGTACCAAGGAAGCATCTTGTTTCATGATTTCCAACAACCAGTCTGCGATGGGTTGACAACCAATAGCCCTATCCTGCCATTTGTAAGGCAGCTGCCATAGAAAGCGGTAGCCGGGAGAGTGGGGGATTAGTTTCATCGTTTTAGGGTCTAGCACTCCATCAATAAGTGGAATCAAACCTTGTGCCTCAATCCACTCATCAACTGCCAATTCATATTTAAGAAACTTAATCGTGCCAGAGATGAAGTCGTGATTGAAAACTGGACCCAAACGCTTCTTGGCTTCTGATGTGACTAGAGCACCTATTGCTTCATCAACAGTATCCGCCCAGACGCCTTGAGATTTGCGTGCGTACCAATACCAAGACTTGCGACTTGCGTGCCATGCCAACTTAGAACGGTATTCTTCGGCCAGTTCTTCTGCTAAGGATGACTGCGTCCACTTTTTCTGTGTCTCAACATTTTCTTGATTGAATTGCTTTTCCCACTCCTCGATACTCACAGCCTTAGCTAACACCTCCTGCTTGAATTTATCTGCCCCGTTCATTTTGATGTAATCGTCAATGCCCTTACCTTGGTCCTGATTCCATAGACCCGTAACGTTATATTGCGGAATATTAAATTTCTTTAACTGATGGGCGAGTTTCTGCTGCGCCTCGACGACATTGGGATTGGCGATCGCGTCGGCGTCAAAGGCATGAATGAACCCAAAACCAGCACGGGCAAACTTTTCTAGAGTTGGTACGAGATACCGTTTACCTTGAAGGTCAGCAGCACTGGGAGTTAAGCCCATCTCCACTCCCTGCAACGCTATTGTGGGGACATCGTGAGAGCACAGGGAAATTGCCTTGAAAAATCCCTCAGTCGTCACCAAACAAGGATGACCGTCGATGACATAACACTTGAGCTTTAGCGCCTCAAGGTCGTCCCAGTAGTGAGGGTCCTCTGGATGAATTGGCAACATAGCATCGTATTCACCTTTGGGATTGCGGTACTTGGGGGCTTTCTTTTCTGGGTTTTGAGGTGACTTCCATTGCTTGTCTGGCTTGAATTGTCCTTGGTAATTTGCCCCTTCTAACCAAATCCCATCACTGTATGCTGTGTATCCGAGTAGCTCAGTGGCTTGGTTTGTGGAAATTGAGCGGCAGTTGACTTCACACCAGTTGGGGTCTAGACCTCGTTTGTCAAAAAGGTCTTTCTTGTGGCGTTGATTGAGGTGATGACGATTAATCTTGGGTGCTGTTAATTGTTGTACCATAAGGCGGTTCCTAATGATGAATGTGGGAAACCGCTACCCAACCAAATAATTCATAATCCGTAGTTGGTAATTAAGAACACAACTACGATTACGACTTACAAATTCCGAATTGGAGCACTTACGAGGAAAGATGCACTCAATTTGCGCTTGTTGACTTACTATGGAGTTATATTGTTTGAACAATTGGGCTTCTACTTGGTAGATGCAGTTAACGAACAAGCGGGTGTAAGTAAATCGCAATTCGTAGCTGTAGCTGGGTAGAGGTTTTTTGTATGAGTAAGAGAACGTTTTGTGAGCGCAGTTACCTTGTCTGATTAGATACACTACGTCAATAGCGATCGCACTGCGGTATCTTTAAGCGAGGGTGCCGCATCAGGAGCTTGGGCTTTAAAGTTTCATTTCTCTTCCCCCCCAATCTGTTTGAGGGTTTCAATATTAAGGCACTTGGAGCGAATCAATCTCTCAATCACTTCTGCTCTAGTTAATTCCATTTTTTCAGCTACGGTGTCAACAAGCTCAATAGCCGTTGGCGTCAGCATGATTTGAACGCGCTGCTTGCTTTCACCCCATGAACCTGGTTTGACTCGATAATCTCTAGGCACTAGCGTTTTTACCATATCAATACCTACACATCTATTCAATCAAATTTATTATACACATATTTATTTATGTGTGTATATGTGTTTATAATGAAGTTTATGGTGTACTCCGTGTAGTGGACCATTAAAAACTAAGCAAGCGCATCTAAGGTGCTTGATGAATTCCAACAAAAACCCCAACCAGTAGCGAGGTTGGGGAATAGAAACTTTACTTTTTTCCAGGATGACACAGATTCCAGAGCAAAAGCAAACCACACCATCTGAGCAGTCGTCAGAAAACTCGACGAGCGCAGATAATACCAATGCAGACACTTTTATTGAGACAGAAAGTGCGTCAATTGAAGTTGTAGAACTAGAAGAACTGAGTGCTGTTGAAGTTGTTGACCGCCTCACTCTAGAGCGAAAGGTAGAACGAGCGTTCTACGAATCGGGGAAGGCATTAATGCAGTTAAGAGATAGGCGCTTGTATAGAAGCACTCATAAAACTTTTGAGGAGTACTGTCGGGACAGATTTGGATACACGAGAGTAGCAGCCTTCTACAAAATAACTGCGGCTACTGTGGTGGATAACTTGTTAACCAATGGTTATCAAAATCCAGATGAGCCAACTGAGGGGTTACAAAATTCCAACTTGTTAACCAATGGTTATCAAAATCCAGATATGTTAACCAAAAAGACCCAAATCTTACCCACCAACGAACGTCAAATCAGACCTCTAACTCAGCTAGAGCCAGAACAACAGCTCGTTGCATGGCAGCTTTCAGTAGAGGCGTCAGGTGGTCAGGTACCATCAGGCCGTGTTGTTAAAGATATTGTACAACGTATTATGAAACGAACCAAAGTACCTAACCCTTATCGAATGGGTGAAGTTTGCCAGTTTGTTATCAAAGACAATCCAGACCTTAAAGGCAAAGGTAGGTGCTGGTGTATTGTGAGTCAAGTGAATGAATTCAGTTGTACTGTAGTCGCTTGGGATGGAGAATATACTGTGAAAATAGAGCATTTAAAATCAATGAATTACTCGGATGGTGATTGTCAGCAACGGATGGAGTTGTGCGATCGCATCAACAAACTTCGCAACAAAACCAACCTTGAAGATGCAGCCCGTGCCAACCTCAAACACTTAGGGGAGATAAAGCGTCCATACTTAACCCCCCTAGAGGAGAAGTTGTTGTCAGTTTTGGAGACTGAATACGGGGTTGGGTAAAGGAGTGCTAACAAGTAGAGCCGATAAATTATATGAAGAGGTAGAAAGTATAGATGTTTTACTCGTTGAGCTAGAGGATGACGAATGAAAGATTTAAAACCCTTAAAAAACAGAATAAAAGAGCTTGGTAGGCAGGCGGCAGAGTTTAGCCGTCAAGGGGTTGAACTCACAAAGAATGGCGATCGCAAGAGCGGACACGCTTTAATGCGCCAAGCTTATGGTGCAAGTAAACTCTGCCAAGCTTTAATTCAAGAACTCAGGCGGCTTGAACAGGAAATTTAAAACCAAAATTTTCAAACAATTCAACGGAGCACTCTTTGCATCACTAGAGTGCTCTTTTTTTTACTGTCATTACGGCATTTTCACTCCTGCCTTGTCTCAAAACTACAAACAAAAAGACCCAGCAGCATCAACTGCTAGGGACTACAAAATTTACCACCTTTATTGTAACTATGACTGAAACACAAACAACGTACATTTACAAGCAGCTGACATGTTCTGACAATTCTAAGTTAGAACCTCAAACTGACCTAGATGCAAGCTCCAATCTCCCAAATCGAACAGTTCGTTCGGGCGCTCTTATCTTCAAAGCAGTTGGTTCTGTGGGGAAACATATAGCTTTATATCAAGTTTGTATGGGAGAAGTTGAGGTTGGGACTATTGGTATGACTGTTGAAGGCACTTGGGTAAACAGCATCTCTGACAACACTTACGGCACTCCCTACACTGCAGCAGCAACACTTGTTGAGAAGTGGGGCGGTCAATGATGTTTCAATCTGATTCCCATGCAGGGACTGTGGATTATCTATCTCTTGATGAAATCCGTCGGGATGGTGGCACTCAACCCAGGGCAGCTATTAATTTGCAACACGTCAAACTGTTAGAAGCGCAAATGGAGGACGGACAGCAGTTGGAGCCTGTCACTATTTTCTACGATGGCGAGTCGTACTGGTTGGCTGATGGGTTCCACAGGTGGCACGCTCATAAAAATCAAGGGGAAGAAGTCATTGCTTGCTTTATTCATAGTTTAGTTCCGTATAGTCAAATATAGGCAGACATAGCTTTCTATGATAGATAACTGCTACTTCATTCGCGGAACTTTTAAGGCATTTAGAATGGGGTCAAGCTTGGGACTTTAAAACCACCTAAATTTACCCGAATTGGGTCAACTAAGACCTCTCTATCCCCTGTCCCGAAGGCATTGGGGAATTCTTTAATTAGGAGATTATACGATGCATTTGTATCTGCATTAATTAATCTACCAAATTTGGTTCTATACAGACCTCGATAAATTCTCTGACCTGAGGGTTGCCAATCTGATGGTTTACTGCCATAAGTAGGAATAAAATCATTATCCAAAAAACTGGACTGGGAAGTGTATGACTCTTCCCTAACAATAACCTCAATCCCTACTTTTGCTCCTTTGTAGGTCAACATATCGATTAATTGACCGTGAGGGATTTGGATAAATTGCTGATTGTTAGCTCTGCCGATATTGCAATTGCGCTTCCAATCTGGATTTTGACCTATCACTAATTTTGTGACGTTGTGAGCCACCAACAAATCGATAACATAAGTACTTGACCGATGCAGATAGTTCTTGACCTTGAGATTGCGGTCTGTGGTAAATGCTTTCAATCGTTTGGATGTACGTAATCCACTTCTTTTTTGAAGTTGAGCACGTTTTTTGTTGAAAAATTGGTTTATACTTTTTAGTGGTCTGCCATTAACGAGAACTGGTTTAAATCCAGGCAAGTTTGCTGTTACAGCCATTAAATTGTTTATTCCTAAATCAATTGCTGCCATTTTTTCAGCATTGCTATTTAATTCAACATCAGGCACCTCGTACACTATTTCTAAAACATAATGGTCTAGTTTAGGGACAATCCTTGATTGACAATATTGCTCTGGTGTGATTTTGGTATCAAAGCAATAATTAATGTCTGTCAGTTTAATTTGTCCCGTTTTTTTGAAAACCTTTTTTGAGGTAGATTGCTCCGTAAATACCAATAAAGCCCTGCCATCTTTTTTCTTGTAACCAGGAATTTTAGGTAAACCCGTGAATTTAGATGGCTCTTCCCGAAATACTGCTATCGCCTCAAAATAAGATTTCCAAGATTTATCCAACAATAGAAGTACTTGTTGAGCTACTTTAGCAGGCAACGATTTATATTGTTTTGTGGGTTGCATGAGCTTATCCATTTGGTTATAGGTGAGCCCTCCGTTACCATAAATAAATGATTGCCGGATTGTGTATTGTGCTGCATTCCACAGATTTTTAGCAGCAAATGACATTTCATCTATTTGTTCCCAAGCTGGATGCCCTATTTTGATAATTCGTTGCTCCACTAGTTGCATTGCTTTTACCTCCTAATGTGTAGGATAGCGCATAAAAGACTATAAAAAAAAGATATTTGATCATCTTTTTACTTTTTTTTACACATTTCAAGTGTAATTCCCAACCGTTTTAGCAATAAATCAATATAGTTAGTCCCAAACCTTGCCAATCTATCTTTATGTTCTACGATTCAAACTTCGTATCCTTCTTAAGACAAAAGATTTGCTAGTTGTCTCCTAGAGTCATTTAATCCACTTCCGACTTCTTTGACAATTTTGACAACTTGATATCCTTTAGCAGCTGCATACTGAGTTAATCTTTCTGAAGAGTGAATCTAGGTTATTTTTATTCTCCGCACTAGAAACACGTGCAGAAATTGCTGCTCTCTTTGTAATTGGCGATCCAGAGTTTTGTTGATTCGGATCGAAGTCTACTTTTTCCCGTTCCTGATTTCAATTGATAAGCTTTGTGAGACAATTCACCTTTTTTGAATTGTCTCCACGCTGTTTGATCCGATATACCTAAGTATTTTGCATACAGCAGATAATTTCATAAGCCTTAAATAAATGATGCTATCTGATTATATTAGACTATATTTTTATCGAAGTTATTTCATACTGGCACCAGACGCGACGCAATTCTTTTCTCTGTCGGGGCAAACTCCGAGCACAAACCAGCCTTACCTCGAAGTCGGGAGGACAAACGACGTGCTGTGCTGACTTTACTTAACGATCCGGAGTGGCAGTTGTGGAGCGATCGCGAAATTGCAAAGGCAACCGAGTTGGAGTATTTGACGACTATGGAGCAGCATCACGGAATTTGATGGAGTGGTGCGATCGCACGCTAACGCAACCCAGGTAATCGAACGAATTGAGAGCGATCGGGCTTTGTCACAACGAGTACTGAGTGCTCTAAAAGCAGGAGGTACTGAAGCTTTAGCACAATTGCTCAATCATCCGGCGGCCAGTTTTGTTATTGGTGCTCTAGAGGACTGGCAGAAAACTAAGGACAGTTAAGCATTAACGCATAGCCTTTATTTGAAAACATAAACATTGCCATTGTAGTCGAATTATAAATTACGAATGCAAGGTAACGCTTGACAATACAGGAGTTGCACTCTCTCGATCCCTTTAAAAGCGGAATACTGATGGTTATTGCTGTATAACAATGTGTAAGAAACCATTTTTGCGCTCATTATGCCCAAGGATTACTCAGGTCAAAATCTCAGTGGGCGCTCCTTCAGAGGTCAGAATTTGGAAGGGGCGAACTTTAGTGGCGCAGATATTAGAGGCTCTGATTTTAGCGATGCGATTTTAAAGAGTGCAAACTTTAGTGGTGCTCAAGCTGGGGTATCTCCTGAGTGGAGACTTAAGGTTGGGTTAGTCATAGTCTCTTTAGTTTTATCAGCGTTATCGAGCTCGGTCATAGTGGCTGGGTTTTTGAGTGCATTCATAGCTATTTGTTTGGCGCTAGTTACGTCTAAGTATAACTACACAATTAATGGACTGGTTCTGACAGTAAGTACAATTCTCTTTATAGTTGGTTCAGTTGCTTTAATCCTGGCTCTGGTTTTCTCTTTGGTTGTGGCTAAAACTACATTTATCTTCGTGGCTGGGGCTGGATTAGTTCCTCCTGCTGTGGGTGTAGTGGGGTTAATATGTATAATTTTGATTGGGTCTCACTCTGGAATCCTTTCTTCAGCTACTAAAAAAGAGGTGAGTGGCTTTTTATTTTGGTCTATAGCAATTATTGACGAGTTTCTAAAAAATACTATTACCAATACAGGTGGCACCAGTTTTCATGGAGCTGATTTAACAAATGCCAATTTCCAGGGGTGTATTCTCAAAAACACTAATTTTGGCAGAGCTAATGTCAAGCATACTAAATGGTTTCAATCCTTATATCTTGACCGCGCTCGGATTGGAACGACTTATCTTCAAAATCCAAGAGTGCGAGAACTATTAATCACTGAAATTGGACAGAACAAATCTTTTGATGGTTTAATATTACGCGGTGTTAATCTTTCTGGAGCTAACTTGACAAATGCTAGCTTCATGCGTGCCAATTTAAATGAAGCCAACTTGCAGAACTGCAATTTATCAGGGGCAAAGCTAAAACAGGCACTGTTAGAGGGTGCAGACTTTACAGGTGCTACTTTGACCGGAGCATACATTGAAGATTGGGGAATTACTAATCAAACTAAATTTAATGGAGTGAGGTGCGACTACGTTTTCATGCAACTTCCTACCCCAGAAAACCCAAACCCCCGTCGCAAACCTGACAACTGGAACGAAACTTTTGCTCTTGGTGACTTTGCGGATTTCATCCAACCCATCGTTGACACCCTCGACCTCTATCATAATTCTGGAGTAGACCCAAGAGCAATCGCAATCTCATTCAAACAACTAGCCGAGAACAACCCAGAAGCAGAGTTGCGGATTGTGGGGATGGAAGTCAAGGGGGAAGATAAATTCTTATTAAGAGCAAAAACGGCACCGACAGCTGATAAGTCAGAACTCAGTGCTGAATACTTTACTATTTATAATGAACTAAAATCACTAGCACAGCAAGAGTTAAAAGCTCTTATAGAAGAAAAAGATATTCAAATTCGTAGATTAGAAAATATGGTAATGACAGCGCTAGAGCGTCCTAGTTTTTATGCACAAAATTATAATAATCAAGGAGATACCATGCCAAGAAAAGAGTCTCATTTCAACTTACAAGGTGCTCAGTTTGCAGGTGGTTTAGTCGATGCTGACACCGTAAATGCTCATCAAATAGGTGGTAACATAACTAACTACAACTCCTCACAAAGGCAGAATCCGGAAGCGGTGAAAACAATTCTCATCTTGGCAGCCAATCCAAAAACCACCTCACCTTTGCGGTTGGATGAGGAAGTCAGAGAAATTGACGCGGGATTGCAACGAGCCAAAAAAAGAGACCAATTTGACCTCAAGCAGCGTTGGGCTGTACGCATCCAAGATGTGTACCAATCACTACTGGAGTTTAAGCCACAAATCGTCCACTTTAGCGGTCATGGTACAGATGATGGTTTGGTGTTAGAAGATGAAACCGGGAACGTGCAATTGGTAGATACTGTCGCGCTGGCTTCTTTGTTCGAGTTATTTGCTAATCATGTTGAGTGTGTTGTCCTCAACGCTTGTTATTCAGAAGTTCAAGCAAGTGCGATTTCTCAGCATATCCCCTATGTGATTGGGATGAACAAGGAAGTGGGCGATTTTGCAGCCATCAAGTTTGCAACGGGCTTTTACAGTGCGCTGGGGAATGGGGAATCGGTTGAGTTTGCATATAAGTTAGGATGCAGTGTGATTCAACTAGAAGGAATTCCAGAACATTTAACTCCTGTGTTGAAGAAAAAGTAGCAATTACCACCGACTGATGTAAAGTAATGTGTAGCGATCGCAAGCAATATGAGAAAACAACTTTTGTATTACAAAGTGCGACAGGCGATCGCATTCATCCCTCAATTACACCGTGCTTAGCAATTCTTCATAAATCCGAGAAGTAATTATTGTACCTAAGTAGTTCGTAGAATTCGTCAGCAAATGCAATTGTTTCGGCAACATTTAAGCGCCCACCAATTAAGTAGTCATTGTTAAATACAATTGTTGAGGACGCATCGGCAGAGCCACTTGCCTTGCCATCATATAGGTTAAAATCGAGTGTAAAGTTTTTCTGTTTCCTACCCTTTCCTTGTAGATATTCAACATCATGCTCTCTCATATTACGAATATCTTTTGCATGAGGTATCTTTTTGAGAAAATCATCTATATGTTGTTGACATAATGGTTCTATCTTTCCCAATTCATCTAACCAAGCTAAAGCCTTTCCAATAGCGATCGCAAAAAAATGTTCTTCAACACGTATCCATTCTTGTAAATCTCTAAGTTCTTCAAGATGACTCGTTGTAGAGCTAAATATAAGGGAGTTCATATTTCTATGAGTCTCTAAAAGTCGTTCTCCTTGCTTGACTACAGCTTTAAGCCATTGCTTAGAAGCAGCTGCAATAAACCATTTCTCCATAAACTTTATGTGTCCTCAATGAATAGAACTAATCTTGTTATGAGAGTATGGTATACAAATATACTACAAAATCTAGGAAAGGGGTAAAGAAGTGCGATCGCCCCGGTTAACCAATGGTTAACAAGCTTTCCACTGAACACTGTTGCTCCTTTGGAGCGATCGCAACACCTGTTGTCAGCTATAGCTTGGGTTAAATTTTCCTTTAAATTCCATCATTGGCTTAGTATTTACCCTACCATCGCTAACAACCAGAACAATCCCCAAAGATGAAACTGTATTACATTCCAACAACACGAGCGGTTCGACCGAGGTGGATTTTAGAGGAAATGGGCATTACCTACGAACTGGTTCGAGTCAACATGAGCATGACTCAGCAACCAGAGTACCAAACACTACATCCGCATCGAAAAGTGCCGGTTTTGGTAGATGGAGAAGTCACAATCTTTGAATCTGCAGCCATTTGTGCTTATCTTGCCGATAAGTACCCGACTTTTGGGTTAGCTCCTGCTCCAGACAGCCCGAAAAGAGCCTATTACTACCAATGGCTATTTTATGCATCCGTTACCCTCGAACCACCAGTAGAGCATTTCATGTTTAATGCTTTGCCAAATTTACCAGAAAAACTCTTACCCGAAAAAGCGCGATTTGGAGTTTCCGCCGATGAATCCCGACAATGGTTTGACCGAGTGGCTCAACCTTTAAGAGAAGCACTGGCTCATAACAACTATTTGATAGCAAACCAATTTAGCACAGCCGATATCGTGACTGGAGGAGTTCTGCTATGGGCATTGAAGTTAGGTATGCTTGCCACGAACGATTCCCTCACTGAATACATTAACAGATTGATGCTCCGAAGCGCCCTAAGAAGAGCAGACGAAGATTTTTCTGCTAACATCCCTCAAAAATAGTAGTTTCGAGAAAAAGGATAACTAAAATTGTAAATGAAGTCGAAAATGCGATCGCTTGACTTAAATTGGCTTTCCAGTGTCGAGCAAAGCTGTACCTTCATTCTACCAGAGGCAATCGCTTTTCCCTTCAAGAGAGAGATCCAATGGATCGCATTTACGAAACAATAAGTAAGAAAGTTCGATAATAGCGATCGCAACGAAGCGTGAGAAATGCGGGCTTACCCTTTGAGCAATTGCGATCGCTTCAAGTCGTTAAAATGATTCAGCAAGGCATTTCAGAGGTGGACAGTGAGTCAATGAAGTATTCAGACCTTAAAGCTATTTTTACTTCCGAACAAACCAATCGAGGACTATTGGTGATTGGACTTGACCGTGAAGGCCGTCAGATAAAAGTCCTGTTTCATATTACAACTGAGCCGAAAACAGATTGGGAGGCAATTAGCGTCCAGTATTTATAAATTTACACCAAATAACGAGAGATATTTTTAAATCCCTTGCTTAGCGCTACTATAAAACTTGTTGTTATATTTAATAGTTAACAATGGGTGTAATAAGACTTAAGAGGGCTGAAGCAGACCATGCTTTTATCGGCAGGTGGCACATCTATGAAATGGAGATGTGGGACGAAGATTATTCAACATGGAAACACAAGCTTACATAGAGATTACAAGAGAAAACGGAGGCGATTTCCAATTCGGACTGGTGAGTGGTTACCTAGATGGGTACGTAGAGAAAGTAGGCGACCTCGAACGTTTCACCTTTACTTGGTCCGGGCAAGATGAGATGGATGAAGCGAGTGGAAGCGGATGGGTATGTTTGAATGGTGAAGACGAACTAGAGGGAACAATCGCTTTTCATATGGGCGATCACTCCGAATTCAAAGCAAGAAGAGCTAAGGAATCTTGATATTTAACCGACAAAAGACTTTCAACAAGCAATCTACTATTAACAGCGGTATAGTATATTCTACTAAATTGCGATCGCATCCGTCATAGGCGATAGCGCCTCCTACAATTGTAGGAATAGTATCAACGTGAGTTTGCAAAAACAATCGCACTCGGTTTGAGGTTGCGATGGTGCGGAGTGCCCGTCGTGAACAATCGCACTCTTCAAAACCGAGCTGATTACTACAAGTTTTGTCTGATAGACACGTTTTCTGTTTTATAGTACATTTGTACAAACCCCGTAGCTAGCCCACCTCATAGGTGGGATTTTTTATTGGTAAGAGAAATGTGGATAGGTGCAAAGAACGCAAGAAACGCAACAGCTTTCATGTTAAAAATAAAACAATAGGGCGCTTTACCAACAACTTGGATGACAAAAAACAACAAGACAAAGAGCCACGTCCGCAAGATGGGCGAACAACGGCAGCAACAGGCGATACAACGTTATGCGGGTGTGGGAGTTGTAATGGTGGGAATCGCACTCCTCTACATGGTACTAGGGACATCCAGGTGGGGAATGCTGCTTTATGTTACCGGGTTAATTGGTGCTTATTATTTGTACCAAGACGGACAAAAACTATGGCTTAAGGCGGAGAATGCTTTTCGTGGTGATGAGGCAGAAAATGAAGTTGTAGCTTTGTTACAAGTTCTCGTTCGCCGGGGTTGGTCTTTAGAACGCAACCTGCGCCTGCCAAGGTGGGGGGATGCTGATATCGTACTGCGTTCTCCTAGAGGGAATCTGACTTTTCCCGTTAAGTCTCTCTCGCAAGCTGCCAACCCTCTCTACGAGACGCTACGCGAACACAGAGGTCGTGCAATTTTAACCAGCCCCTCCACAGTACCTGGATACCAATAGGAGTTTTATGTCGATGTTCAAGATAGCCTCCAAGACGAGCGATCGCTTCGACAGCCCAAGCAACTGTTAACACCTTGGGTAGTTTGGGTGATTTGGCTTTCAAAACCTTAAGCTGAAGAGGATGAAGCAGTTCAATAGGGTTGGCATCCGGCTGGGTGCGGTGCAGATAAGTCAACTGCAACAGTTCAACAGCAATCACACTCAAGAAACCAAGTAAAGCCTTCATACCATCAGCAGCAAGTCTGTATCGTTCGACTTGACACCCCGATTTTAAAATTTTATGATATTCCTCTACTCGCCAACGGTAAGAATACCAACGTAAAATTGTTGCAGCCATCTGGGGATCTGTTACAACTTCTGTAGTTAATAACATCCACTCTACAGGTGTTTCATCCTCTGGACAATCAACTTCCGTGGCATAAACAGCATATACGAGTAGAGGATCACGATTTTCAAACCGATAGGGAGTACGGAGATTAACTGGACAAAATCTCACCACTAACTGAGCCTTGCGGGCAGAACGCTTGCTTGTTTCTGGGAGATCAATTTCCTGCTTCAAAGAGATTGGCTGAGCTTCCAACTTTGCCCACAGACGTTCACTGTTTTGATCTAAACTACGGTCGTGAGCCGCTCGTACCAATACTCCTGTGTGTTGAAGTTGACGCACTTTGTCGAAAACTTCGGTGATATCACCTTCCCTATCAAAAGCATGAATCACGCGGGTGGACTTGCTTACAAGTTTTTCCACAGTGGTGAGTGCCTCTACCCACCTGTAAGATTCTTTCTCTTCAAAAGGACGTTTTCGAGATGCTTTTCGGGCTGCTGCAAGCCGTTTCTTCTTCTGTATTGGGGTTTCATCTTTTGGTAGCTTCGGTTTTGGTTCTCGATTCCAAAGTTTTTGCCACAACAGACCCATCGATTGACCATTCATCGCTGCGATCGCTAACGCACTATGTAATAGTAAACCATTACCTCCCTTGCCAATTGGACCATAACCTTCTTTTTTCGCCACAATGCTGTCATAATCAAGGAAGGTTGTGTCTCCGACACACAGCACTACATCATATTCTGCTACAATTTCCGCCGTCATTTGACACTGCGGCTCGATTAACTTTGCAAATTCCACTTTTGGGTTGGCAAAAACTCATAAGCTCTTTTGAGAACGGTTCCTCCGTTGAAGATTTCCGACAGTGCTTTGCCAAATCCTTGACTTAAAGCTTTACCTATCGACATTGCACGCTCATTCAATCGGCGATCGCCTAGCTCACAAGTTGCAAAATTTTTCTCCCACCAGTCCAACATGACTTGTCGCCTCTGATACCATGCTTGGATCATTATACTCTAAATCTTGTACCTTTCCCTAAATCCTTTGTGAGCATGCTTTTCAAGACTTAACGGGAAAAGTCAGGTATCTTCAGGACAGGAAATTCAACTCTTACATTCAGTTAAATTTTGTCCGAGTTGTTGGACACCAGGAAGCGCCGCCGACCCAATATGGAGCCATATAAGAGCCAAGTATTGTTATCTTTGCGGTATGCAACTGCGAACAAACTGTCTTCACTGTGGCGAGTTGGTCGTGTCGCTAAAATACAGGTTTTGTCCTATGTGTGGTAGTCCTTATAAAACTATGGTATAAATTTTTCAAACCATTTTATATCAAGCTTTTCAACCCTCTATTTCCGTTTTTGCACGTATCTCGGCTCGACCTCATATTGAGGGGAGCATAGTCCAAAAACGTGTATATGGTTGGAAGTACCGTGCAACTCTTCTTCAAAGACGCTACCCAAACGCACTACTTGAGCAATTGTTCTAATAATATGTAAGTTCGTTGAATACTCTCTTGCTTGAGAAACAAGCCCACCTATACCAAGATGGCGATACCCTAGTTCCAAGAAATATTTTGCTACTTCAAGGCGATCGCTAAGAGACAGCCCGTGGATAACTGCTAAGGGAACTCTACCCGGTAAATAGTTTTTAGCAAGTTTGATGAATGTTTCTGCCTGGTTAAAGTTGTACTCTTGCCGTTCTTTGGTATTTTCCCCTATAAGTAAATGGTCGGGACAAACAATAATATCACCTACCTTTGAGCGTTCTTTATACCTGTGAATTGCCCAGTGAGCATCGACATATTTACCCTTGAGAGTGGGGAGATAGCGATCGCGATAGCTAAATGCTCCACAATCATGAATAATAGGACTATTTGGAACAATTTCTGCCTTTGTAGCTAATGAGTATAGCCAGCCCACAGGCTGATACTCAAGCAATTCCCAAATTGGTATTTTTCTATTGTTAATTTTGATATAATCGCTCTTACCTAAAACTGGATAAAAACCTGGTTTCATAACTCAGATAACTTCTGAAATTCAATGTTTTTTGTTGTAAATACCACATTGAGTAGTTGCGTAAGCTATAAGTCGTGATTTTTCCTTGAATTAAAAGGCTTTTATAGTTCAACACCTCCTGACTTAGCTTTAGGTGCAGGAGCAGCGACGGTTTGCCGTTGGGGATAAGGTATGTGTTCTGTAGGTGTATACTGCTGTTTAATTGCTTCTCTTCTCCACTGTTGCAAGTCTTTCATAATTTCTTTGAGGGGGACAAACTCCATAGTATTTTCTCCCTTCTTTTCAGCAACAGCAGCTTTGTAAGTCATAATCTTAAAGTACATCTCCCGTTGATCCGCAATTGGTAACTTACCGTCGTTGTCCTCTATTCGCTGGAGAATTTCTTCATTACCTTGGTTCATTGCTCCTCCCCAATTAGGACCGCCATGTTTGACCATGTTTGCCCATTCCTCAGCTATGTAGGGGTGAACTTTAACGGGGATATCACCAGCCGTTTGTATTAGTTGTTCCTTAGATGTTGGTGCGGCAGTAGGTTGTTCATTGCCGAAGATTTGTTCTAGGTTGAGTTTTTGGGCGTGCTGGGCAATAAACTTTATCTGGTTAATATCGTAGTCAGAGATATTCATCTTGCTAACTTCTTTGGTAATGCCAGCTTCGGTTTTAGTCAGGTCAAACCGGAGGAGTTCTTGAGTACCTTTTTCCTCAGTAGTTTTAAACAATTGCAGGCTGGCGCGATTGTTTTCGGGGTCACGCGATCGCCTAATAGTAAACTCGCCTACTGTAAGTTCTTCTTTATCAGCTTGGATAAGGACGTTGTTGAGGGTATGTAATAACTCGTTTTGTTTAAAAACCTCTAGAGTTTTGATTGTGCCAGCAGGTGCCAGACTTCCCAAAGAGTTTGCAATATCTCGAATATCGTCTTTATCCAAGTCAGGGAGTTTGCCGTTGTCGTTCAGTTTTTCTGCCACCATGAGAAATTCCTGACGTTCGACTCCTAACATCTCAGTAGGCTTTTTTGAGCTTGATAATCAGTTAGTTCGACACTTTCTCCTTCATTAATGACTTTTGGTTCCTGGGGGTTGGTTAAATCTACCTTCTGCCATTTATACGCCCCTGGTGTAGATTCATCGGGTACGAGATTGTAAGTATCTTTTCCAACCTCAATAGCTATCTTACTAACTTCGCGAGCTTCTTTGAGCTTGTTAAGAATTTCTTTTGTTATTTCAGTAACAGCATAAACTAAAGCTTTGCTTATACTTAAAAGCGCTTTTCCTGTACTACTAAGTGTGGCTAAATACGATTCTTGAATTTGGGTTTGTCTGGGGTCAAACATAGTAAATTTATTATCGTTCGACAAAGAATAAAGGTGTCAGTCGTCAGAATCCAGAATGAATTTTGTGCGAGTGGATGACACCCGTACAAGTCCCTGGAATGAATTCATGGGGAGATTCACAAATTCTGAATTCAGGTTAGCTGGATTCTTCTCAATTACAGTTCGATGTCGTTGCGGTTAGGTTGTTCAACTTGGGATTATTGGCTTCTTGAGAGCCAGTATTGTTTATCTTGTACGGTAGGATTGGCGGCAATGACGGTACTTTCTGCTAAGTCGTAAGATGCAACTGTCCGATTGTCAGCAACTGATGAAATGGTAAGAGTTTCGTTGTTGCGGTTTAGCTGCAACTGATAGTTATTTTCCCGTACAAGTTCGATTCCCCTACTTGGGTTTTCTACTCGGTTTTCTTGCCGTCTAACCTGGAGGATATTAGTGGCGATCGGCAATATACTTTCAGCCCATTGTTGATTTTCCTGGGTGGGTTGTACCGTAGCTGCCACGTTACCATCTCGATAGGCAATCCTGATATTGTCCCCCGTTTCAAACTCACCCTTAACGATACTGCGATCGTGAAGTATTCGGCTATCCCCTGTTTGCTGCACTATATAGTTGTTGGTAGTTTGACTAACTGTCCCCACGTACTTCCCACTGTCAATATTGGCTGGTGTGGTAGGAAAGTTGGTTGCAATTTGAGAGCGATTGCTTGCTCTTTCTTCTAGTTTAGTAAGTGTGGTTTGTACCCAGTTAGGTATTTCTTCTGACTGGTAGGTAATTTGACCATTTTCGATAACGACAGCTTGTTGGGGAATATTGGACTTTGAACTAAAAAAATAAGTTTGCGTATTTTTCCGCGAAGAAAAGCT
>JAWQFQ010000124.1:0-26201 GCA_035967975.1 Scytonema sp. PMC 1070.18 | reverse complement strand
ACGCCACAACCACAATTTCTGGGCGATCGGCGGGAGCATAAGCCCCAAACCAGGGATGATTTGGACGCCCAACTCCGGCTTCTGCGGTACCACTTTTTCCAGAGGATGGAGGAATTGATGGTACGTCTAATCGTCTTCCTGTTCCCTCAGTAACAACTTTTCGCAGTCCCTCGCGAAGGACTTTAATGGTGCTTGGCTTCATGTTTAATGACGATCGCCAGCTTTTCGCTTCTTCATTGTCTTTGAGCAAGTGTGGTTTGACGCGATCGCCACCGTTAGCAGGGACAGAGAACATGATAGCTGCTTGCAGTGGAGTCACTTGCAAAGCGCCTTGTCCAATGGACATATTGATAGTGTCACCAACAGTCCAAGGTATTTTCCAGGTTTTCTTCTTCCATGCTTCGTCTGGAACCAAACCTTTTGATTCTTCATCTGCTAACTCAATACCTGTCTTCTGACCAAATCCATACTTACGAGTCCATTCAATCAACTTCGGACCTCCAATTCCCCTACCTACCTGGTAGAAAAATGTATCACTACTCATTGCGATCGCCCTTGGAAATCCTAACGGACCAAATCCTGCATGGTTCCACTCACCAAAGGTAACCCCACCAACGGTCAAAGAACCATAGGTTTGCAGAACTGTACTCGGAGAAAATTTTCCCGACTCCAATCCCGCTGTTGTGGTTATGATTTTAAAAGTACTGGCGGGTGGAAAGGCACTAAGAGCACGATTGACTAAAGGATGGTTTTTACCTTGTATGCTTTGCCAGTCTTTTTGGCTGAGTTTTTGCTTAGAGAAAATGTTAGGATCGAAACTGGGGTGAGAGACCATTGCTAAAACTGCACCATTGTTAGGATCGAGCGCTACAATGGCACCTTTACTAACGGTTAGGGCTTTTTCAGCTGCTTTTTGCAAGTTCAAATCGATAGTCAAATGAATATCATTCCCAGAACGAGCTTCCTTTTCTCCTAACACTCGGATAGGGCGACCCTTACCATCTACTTCCACTTGTTGACCCCCCCACTCACCACGTAAAAGTTTTTCATAAGCCTTTTCCACTCCCATTTGACCGATAACATCTCCCAAGCGGTAGCCTTCTTTGCGTTTTTCTCGCAATTGATTGGAAGTTAATTCCCTTGTATAACCCAAGATGTGAGCAGATGCTACACCATAGGGGTAATAGCGGACTGCTTCTGTGTGAATCTCTACACCAGGAAGCTCGCTTTCATACTCTTTTAATGCCGTGATTTCTGCGTCGTTGAGGTCACGAGCAATCCGCACAAGTGAAGTGGAGTCTGGACCTGCATCTTGTAGTTTCTTTTCAATCTCACTTTGTGGTATCTTAAGAATCTGTGATACTCGATAACCCACAAGAGACCATGATGGCTTTGTATGCGCCATAGGCCATAGATAGACTGACCGAGGGTAGCGGGTCGTGGCTAAGAGTTTGCCATTGCGATCAAAAATATTTCCCCGTTCTGGTTGTTTGGGAATCGTCCGAATCCGGTTTGCTTCCGCTCGTTGTCGGAGTTTATGTCCTTCAATGATTTGCAAATATACTAAACGAGCGTTAATACCAACTATCATCAATACGGTAAATACGATAAAAAATACCGCCTGACAACTCTGTCCAACCGTACGTACATCTCGACTTCTACTGAATTGAGATGATTTGAATATAGCCATAAAACAATAACCGATGCTAAGTCCTGATTTATCGGTATAAAAGTAAGCGCTACTTTTCACCGTGCTGAAAGTTAAGATATTGGGGTAGTCTAGTTTCCTATAAGTCGTTTTTGCCCGATAGAATAAACCAAAGTGTAACTTGTTGTTTGCCTAATCGGCTACATTAATTAACACGCAACACCTATAGTTTCAGGGTTAAATTAAAAATTATGGCTCAGACTTTGACCCAGAATAACGGGGGAAAGGCGGCTTTTGAACCGCTGGATGTGGAATTAGTTGAGGTATTTAAGTTTTTTAACCAGGAGCCTGCGGTACATGGAATAGATTTGGATGTTCGACAAGGAGAATTTTTTAGTATTCTCGGACCCTCTGGTTGTGGAAAAACAACTACACTCAGGTTAATCGCTGGATTTGAAAGGGCTGATGCTGGCAAAGTTTTGATTCGAGGTCAATCTATGACCAACGTTCCCCCCTATCGTCGCCCTGTTAATACTGTATTTCAAAGCTATGCATTGTTCAACCACCTGAATGTGTGGGATAACGTCGCTTTCGGTCTGCGACTAAAAAAATTACGTAAAGCAGAAATTCAAAGCAGAGTCCAACAAGCTTTAGAACTGGTGAAGTTAAAAGGTTTGCGATCGCGTTTTCCCTCCCAACTCTCAGGTGGACAACAGCAACGCATAGCGTTAGCACGGGCGCTTGTCAACTATCCGGCTGTGTTGCTGCTTGATGAACCTCTGGGGGCGCTGGATTTAAAACTGCGTAAGGAAATGCGGGTTGAACTTTCTAATTTACATAAAGAACTGGGATTGACCTTTATTATGGTAACCCACGACCAAGAAGAGGCTTTATCCTTGAGCGATCGCGTTGCTGTGATGAATCAAGGCAAAATAGAGCAAATTGGTACTCCAAATGAAATTTACGAACAACCCCAAACAGTATTTGTCGCTGATTTTATCGGCGATACCAATCTCATGGCGGGTGAAGTCGCTAGGGTGGAAGCATCTACCGTCAGTATGTTGACAAAAACAGGACTTTCCATTGTTGTACACCGCCAGCCACACACACCAACAGAATTATCCCAAGCAGTTGTTGTCAGTATCCGCCCAGAGAAAATACAGCTTTCGCTTTACAAACCTAGTTTACAAATTAATTGCTTTGAAGGACGGCTAGTTAACATTATGTATTTAGGGACACACGTCAATTATGTTGTGCAATTGACAAACGGTACGCGCATTAATGTTTTACAGCCTAATACTTTAGGTAATGTCCCAGATCGGGAAACGCCCATTTATGCTTGGTGGTCAGAAAGTGATTGTTTAGCCTTGTTGAATTATGAATTATGAATTATGAATTATGAATTTTTATGACTAACAGACGAAGGTTTTTGAAAGGAGTGGCGGCGTTTTCTAGCTTGTCTTTAGCTGGTTGTGGCTGGAGACTGGGGAATGTTAGAGCCGGAGCTACCACAGGTTCTCGCGACCAAATATTTATCTATACTTGGGAGCAGTATACTGATGCCAAATTATTAAAAACATTTAATGTCCAAACGGGGATCAAAGCGTTAGCAGATGTGTATGACTCCAACGAAACTATGTTAAGTAAGATACAAGCAGGGGGGGGAGGAGCATATAGCGTCATTTATCCAAGTGATTATATGGTGAGGAAGATGGTGAGTTTGGGGTTGTTGACAGAATTAGAGCGCGATCGCTTAATTGGTGCAGATAACCTATTCCCAAGGTTTCAAAATCCACCTTATGACTCTAACAACCGCCACAGTCTTCCCTTTAGTTGGGGAACAACGGGTTTTATATACGATTCTGAGAAGCTCAAAAACCCTCCTGAAGATTGGGAGTACATTTGGCTGAACAAAGAGCAACTGTCAAAGCGAATGACGCTGATGAATGATGTTCGAGAGGTCATAGGTGCTGTGTTACGGATGTTGGGTTACTCCTACAACTCCACAAATGAAAATGAAATCAAACAAGCTTATGACAAGCTGAAGGAACTGAAACCAAACCTAGCTGCTTTTACGACTGATGCTTGGCGCAATCCTATTTTGGCAGGAGATTACCTTCTCGCAATGTGCTACTCATCCGATGCTGTGAAAATAACCAGAGAAAACCCAAAATTAAAGTACGTCATTCCTAAAAGCGGTTCCTCATTATGGACAGATACCGTCGTCATTCCCAAAACAGCCCCAAATGTAGAAGGAGCTTATGCTTGGATTAACTTGCTTTTGCGCCCAGAAGTCGCAGCCCAAATGAGCCAACGCTTAAGCCTTTCCACTCCCAATCTCGCTGGTTTTGAACAGTTACCAAAGGAAATACAGAATAATTCCAGTTTGTTTCCCTCAGAATCTATTCTAGAAAAGTGCGAACGTCTCGCTCCTTTGGGACAAATGGAAGAAGTTTACGAGCGCTACTGGACGGAGTTAACCAGTAGCTAGTAGGGATTACAAAAATAGTAAGCATTCAGCTATTAGCGGTCAGCTTTCAGCTTTTGTTGCATATTTTATTATTCTCAACTGAGAATCGCTATAAAACCAAATTTATTCCCCCACACCCCACACCCGACACCCCTATTAAACAGAGAGAACAACATATGGATGTCTTAGTCTACGACCTTTTACCAGAGCAAACAATTGATGGACAACCAGTGACTATTCCTGGTTACTTTGTCTGTAGCACAGCACCTATCAATATGGAGGATGAAGAGAGAGAAGTCGATAAAACTTTACCCACCATTTATGATGTAGCCGAGCATCTTTACCAAAACAGTAAATCGGACTCAAAAGATTTAGGGCTTGTTATTCAAATTCACGGTTATAATACTGGAGTTAAGAAAGGTCAAAAAGATGGTATACGAGAAGAATGGGAAAAAGTCTGTAAATATCTCAACAAAGATAGCTCGCTGAAAGATAAAAAGAATAGCTTTGTTTACGTGGGTTATCGCTGGCCTTCTGAAAGTGTACCATCTAATTTTAAAAATGCACTAAGTTCATTGCCATTTGCATTAAAGGCATTTTTATGGCTTGGTTTACTGCTAACGATTATTGGATTTATATCGTTAATTTGGTTATCGTCTAATTGGTTTTCTCTTCTGATTTTTCTTGGTGCGTTTCTAGGTGCGATAGTTATTACTTTTTTGATATTAAGAATTATTGTTTATTTCAGAGATTCATATCGTGCCAATAATTTTGCAGTTCCCGATTTGCTGGAATTTATTAGACAATTAGATAGAATTTTGATTAGACGGGCAATTTTTGATTCCAGTCTTATAGAGATTAAACATTCTCTAAATCAAGAATTAGTGATTGATTCAGAAATTTTAGATATTGCCATTAGAAAAACGTGGGAAGATTTAGAAGCTCAAACCAATGTTTCAATCAATCAAAATGAAAATCAAATTAATTCTCTCATTTCCAATCTTAAAAAGAATGAAAAATTTATTCAAGTAGACGATGATATTTTTAGAACAATTGTCCAGAAATTAGCTCAAAAATATCAAAATAAAAAGCAGACAATAGATACTGATTACGAACAGGCTCAAAATTACTGGAATCAAAGAAGAATTAATTTGACTTTCATTGGTCACAGTATGGGTGGATTTATCACTACGCAAGTTGTGAGAATTTTATCTAATGTCTTCGCTCCAGAATCTATTGGAAACGTTGAGAATTTAGAGAAAAATCCATCACCTGACATAGGTCGAGTTTATTCCTTGGGTCGTTTAATTCTCGTGTCCCCAGATATTCCGGTTAATACTATCCTGTCAGGGAGAACTAACTTTTTACGTTCCAGTTTGCGTCGTTTTGAAGAAGCTTATCTCTTTAGCAATGAGGGAGACTTAGCACTGCGTCTTGCTTCAACAGCAGCCAACTATTTTTCTTTTCCAGCCAAAAGTCGCATTCAAGGTTATCGCTTGGGAAATGTGACAGTTAACCTTCCTAAGAAAAAAGATGCTTATGGAGTTGTAAATTTAGATCGGTTGTTTTCTAGCAGTGAAATAGATTATCTACTTAAGTATGTTGGAGTGAAGATATTAAATCAAAAGGAAGAACAAAACTTAATAAATTCTGAAAATCAAAATTCAGAACTACAATGTCTAATTCCAAAACAGGAAGATCCAGAATCAATTGCTGATTTGTTTACCTATATTGATTGTACGGAATATCGAGATAAAACAGATTATAAGCATGAGCAAGGGAAGACGATTAATGTATTGATTTGCAACGGTCAAAAATCCCCATTAAATTTTTGGGATTATGTGAAGCTACTGAAAGCCTACCTAGATTTTTCCTTGAATTATTCAAAAGGAAGAGACGTTCATGGAGGTTACTTTTACGGTCACTTTAGTAAAACAATGATTTACCGTCTAGCTTTTATAGGCTTTGAAGGCTTTCTAAATTCTTTAATGGCGGATTTACCTAGTAAATTTCATCTCAATCTACCTCCTGATTTACAAGAGAAACTGAATAGACAACAAGAATTCAATGATGTGGAAAAGCAAAAATTTGCTCTTGAATATTTCTCCTGGATATGTGAACAGAAGATGCTACAAGTTGCACTTTCCTCAGAACGTTACCGCGTGAATGTCTTCAATGAAGTTCGTCAAAATATTCGATATAGAATATTGTCAAAAAATTTCGACTAGAGCGCGGGTACAGTATTCACTCGTGGGGCGAAAAAACCAGGTTTCTGTCGTTGAAAAGACTGATTTTCAG
This sequence comes from Scytonema sp. PMC 1070.18, assembly GCA_035967975.1. Classification (GTDB taxonomy): domain Bacteria; phylum Cyanobacteriota; class Cyanobacteriia; order Cyanobacteriales; family Nostocaceae; genus Scytonema. Next base: position 19,785 of record JAWQFQ010000124.1, on the reverse strand, counting down.
TTTACCATCCGTGAAGAAACCGGGTTTTTAGGATTTCTGTACCGGTGCTCTAGAACGCCGATTCAGTATTCACTCGTGAGGCTAAAAAACCCGGTTTCTTTTAGTTAGCTTAACGAGATATCGGTATTTTCACGCATAGAAACCGGGTTTTTGGGATTACTGAATTGATGCTCTAGAAACCCTGTTTCGCATAAGTTACCGGGTTTCTCATTCTCGCTATTCCTTGCAGTATTGCAACAAATTTGACTAAAAATATATCATTTTATACTAGTTAGTTTTTTCAGAAAATGTGTTACAATTAGAAAAAAATGATTTAAAGCATCCAATAATTTAAAATTAAAGTAAAAAATTTTTGATGAAACCTTGAATACTATGGTACGGTTTCTAAAAAAATAATTTTAACAAACAAGGAAAGCAATTAATAGAACTTAAGTGATGTAAAGTGAAGAAGAAGTGCTATAGACTTTGTCTTTACTTCATTACAAAGCTAAGAAATGCGATGTGATTGAAGAAACTCAGGGTGTGGGGTGTTAGGAAAAAATTATGTTTCTTCCATGAATGACGGGTTGCGAGGGCTACCCGTAAGGCGCTTTCAAGGAACACACAGGGGTATGGGTATAAAGGTGTAAGGATCTGGGGGAAAGGGTAAATGTTTATTCATGAAGGGTTGTAGAGGAAGCCGATGGGTAACTCTAGAGGGAGTAGCTCTGTGTGTGTAAGGTAACTTTGCTCTCGCAAAATGCCTGTAGCGTCTGTAGTTAACTATTATTTTATTAAGTACCCATGAGTAGGTTAATTGTTTTAAGTTTAGGTCAAGGAAACCTACGCGATGGTTTTGCCACCGTTACGGCACACCTTGGAGAAGCAGACTACCTATACCGGATGAAATTTACAGCTAGTTTACCTGGCGCACCAAACATTATCGAACTTTACAAGAATTGGCGATCGCTATATTTCGCTTTCTATCAACGTCTAAGTTGGCGTCATGGTGTTGAAGATGACGATTTTGAAATTGAAGAATCTTCCATAACTAATGTTTCGGAAATTGATATTGGTGTTTTATGCCAAAGCTTTTCAAAACAGATAAATGAGTGGCTAAACTCTACGGAATTTCGGAAAATCGACCAGCAATTACGCACTCAATTCAAACCATCAGAAGAAATTCGTTTCGTTATTGAGACTAATGATAATTTAGTCCGACGGCTACCCTGGCATTTATGGGAATTATTTGAAGATTACTCTCATGCAGAAATTGCCTTGAGTTCTACAGAATATCAACAACCGAATAAATTTTTAGCAACCAGACCTAGAAATTATATCAAAATATTAGCGATTTTGGGGAATAGTCAAGGAATTAATATTAGTCGGGATCGAGAGTTTTTAGAAAATTTATCAAATCAAGCAGAGATTCAATTTTTAGTCGAGCCGGACCTGACTCAGGTGAATGAACAGCTTTGGCAACAAAGTTGGGATATTCTTTTTTTTGCAGGTCACAGTTGTAGTCAACAAAGTTGTAGTCAAGAAAAAGGTCTGTTACAAATCAATAAAACAGACACGATCGCTCTCGAACAGTTAAAATACGCTCTCAAGCAAGCTATCAATCGCGGGTTACAGTTGGCGATTTTCAACTCCTGCGATGGTTTGGGATTGGCGCAGCAACTACAGGATTTGCACATTCCGCAAGTGATTGTGATGCGCGAACCAGTACCGGATGTTATAGCGCAAGAATTCTTAAAGAATTTTTTGGCAGAATTTTCTGGAGGTAAACCTTTATACAGGGCAGTGCGTTCTGCACGGGAACGATTGCAAGCACTAGAAAAAGAACACCCTTGTGCAAGTTGGTTACCAGTCATTTTCCAGAATCCCGCAGAACCTCCGATGATTTGGTCTTCCCAGGGAAGTTGGGATGCATGGGAAGATAAGATAGCTAGCAATAAAGCAGCAACATTTTCTATTAATATAGGGGTGCCAACCGAACTGCGATCGCCTTCTGTAAAGAAGGTTTTTTCCACAACATCGGTTTTCGACACTCTGATTGAGAAAGTGAATCGCAAACTGCTAGAAACCCAAAACGATATCCTCAATTATGCAGAAAGTGTAGCTCTACAAGGTATTTGGCAACATCAGTCTTTCAACCAAATTGCTGAACACACTAGTTATAGCCCCGGTTACTTAACGAATGTTGTCGCTCCAGGATTGTACCAAAAACTCTCCGATCTCATTGGCAAGCGCGTCACCAAAAAAAACTGTCGCTCGCTCCTAGAGTATTATGTGATAACAGATGCTTCACCTAAGATAACCAAGCCAACACAACTTCCTAAAAATTTGTTTTCTAATCCCAAACAGGAAGTCTCACCCTTTTACCCCAGTGGTTCAGTTCCAGTAGACTCCCCGTATTACATCCCCCATTCCGCACTTGAGACACAGGTTTATCAAGAAATCACCAATCCAGGAGCATTGATTCGGATTAAAGCACCTCAGGAAATGGGTAAGACTTCTCTACTGTTGAGGATTTTGGAGTACGCCAATCAAATTGGTTACCAGACAGTGAGTCTGAACTTACAGGAGCAAGTTGACCAGAGCATTTTGAGTGATTTTAATCGATTTTTACGCTGGTTGTGTGCTAACATCTCCCGTCAGCTTCAACTTGAACCAAGGCTAGACGAGTGTTGGGATGATGATATCGGTTGCAAAGTCAGTTGTTCGTCGTATTTGCGAAATTATATACTACCACAACTTGACTCACCTTTGGTGTTAGCTCTAGATGAGGTGAATCAAATTTTTGAGCATCCTCAGGTGGCGAAAGAGTTTCTACCCCTGTTGCGATCGTGGTATGAAGAAGGTAAAAGACGACCCATTTGGCAAAAACTGCGTCTTGTTGTTGTGCATTCAACCGAAGTGTATGTTCCCCTTCAGCTACATCAGTCCCCGTTTAATGTTGGTTTACCAATTCAGTTGACTTGTTTTAGTCACGAGCAAGTACACCAGTTAGCTCAATGCTACGGACTGGGTTGGGAAGACACAGAAGAAGCAAGACTGTTAATGGATATGGTCGGGGGACATCCTGCGCTCGTACATCTGGCGCTGTATTATCTCAGTCGTGGGGAGTTCACTCTCACACAACTGCTACAAAATGCACCCACTCCCACTGGTATTTATTACAACCACTTACAGCGCCATTGGAAAACTTTGCAAGGTAACACAGAATTAGCTTCTGCTGTGAACATGGTAATGAATGCAACAGAACCCGTGCATCTAGAGTCAGTGGTTGCTCATAAGCTTAACAGTATGGGGTTGATTAAGTTAGATAAGAATCAAGCAATCCCTAGTTGTCAATTATATCGGCAGTATTTTCAGTTGCAGCAAAGTCAGGAGGTAAGCCCAGAATTAAAATTCGGGCTCAAAGCTTAAACCCGTTTTAACGGGTTACAAGCCCAAGAGGATAAGCTAATCTCAACCTGTGCTTTGATGGTTGTTTTATGTTTATTTTTTCCTTTTGCTTGCAATGATTTGTGTCGAGCAAATACATTGGCAATACTGCTCAGATAAGCGAGAATTAGAAACCCGGTTTCGCAGGAGTTACCGCAATACGGTTCGGTTAAGGATTATTCGCGCTATCACCAAACCGGGTTTCTATTCCAGCTTATCCGAACCGTATTGGGAGTTACCGGGTTTCGTGGTACTTCGACTATTGTTGACCGAGCAGTATTGGGACACCTGGTTAAGAAAAAGAAGTAAAGTCAATACTGCGTAGGTTTTGAGCCAAGAAATAAATTTCGCAGCTGTTAGCTAAAGTCAGATAAATCTGACTGAATATGGCTTATAACCCGTTTTAACGGGTTTGAGCTTTAAGCCCAAATTTTAATTTAGGGCAAAACCTCCAAGTATTGGAACTAAAGTAGCAAAATCAGGATGCTCTCCATCATGTTTCTGTATTTTGTATTAAATTAAAATAAATAAGCTGCTTTTCGTGATATTGGGAAAAACCTCATAAAAATATAATATAAATTCTCATATTAATCACATCATAACTCATAGAAAACTCATTTAAAACCTATACACTACTTGTGTTTCAAGATAATATGAAAAAATGTATATTTTTCAGGAATTAATGAACTATAAAACACAAAAAAACGATATTATCAATTACGTTTGATTCAAGCGGTCTTAGTGTTGAATGTTTCAGAGCATTTTTGTAGAGTAGGCTTGCCTGAATTCAGTGAACAGTCTTGTTATATGCGTATGGTGTGGGATTTCAAACCGCCATCAACGCATAAAGGTTGAATTGGTGGGAGGCTTAAGCACCTCTATAGCCCATAAAAACTGAATTGCTGATAGCTGAAAGCTGAATGCTTATTACCTACTATTGTTGACAAACAATTGCCGCATATTTATCAACCAACATTGTTATAGGGTTATCAGGTTATGAGCGTCCAAACATATCAAGACAAATTCGATGATTTTTTCAATCAAATAACAGAAGAAGCAGGTTCAACTCGAGGAGCATCAGACATTAACAAACAAGAGGCTTATGTAATAAGTAAAAAGCTGTCTCAACTTATCGCAAAATCATGGCTACCAAACGACCCAGAGGGAGCAGAATTCAGACAAATCATTTTGAGAGGTGACTCAGAAGAGATAAAAAATTGGCTAAAAAACCACGATGTCGATCTTGAAGGTTTTTTCCAAGTTTCGATAAATATAGAAGTTAGCTGGGAGACTTTTGTTGGAACTTTAAAAGAAACAACAGCTATGGGAAGATTATCAACTAGATCTAACACCTACACACTACCTTATCCTCCACGACCTGCTGTAGTCACAGATGAGCAGTTAGAAAAGTGGATCAACGATACAAATGCCGATAATAAATTCCCCCTAGATCCCTATATTCCTCTTTCTTCATGCTGAAGCTTTTTAAATCTGATTTTGCGTAGTAAGTTCCTGTAAAGGGGTTCTTACAGAAGAGGTGGGTGAAGTAGTATATAAACTGCCCTATCCTCCAAGATCAAGCGAAGTCACAAACGAGCAGTTAGAAGAAGGGGTTAACAACAATAAACCTGATACGCAATACCCTACCACTTCCTATATTCCTCTAACTATGTGCTGATTCTTTTAATTTAATGTGTCAGGAGCATTGATGTACAAATACTCCGCTATATAAGTAAATTTAGCGGGGTATTCCAGTATTCTAAAGAAATACTTCAACGATAATAGATATGCTGAATAAACCAAAGTTAAAAAGTTTGTTTAAAATTGAAATTCTTGAAGCAGAGGGCGTATTTCTTCGTTCAGAAAGAGACTCTTTTTTACTAAGTGGTTGTTTATTTCAACTGTTAACCCCTTTACTGGATGGTCAGCATAGCGTTGATGAAATTATTGACAAAATTCTTCCAAGTCTGTTACCAAAGCAATTCTCTGCTCAAGAGGTAATATCTGCTGGTGCCAACATCTATTATACTCTCATGCAGATGGAACAGAAGGGCTACATTGCTGAAAATGATAACCTCTTGCCATCTAGATTAGCAGTCTTCTGTGATACTTTGAACGTTAGTTCACAAGAGGCTAACCGCCGCTTGCAAACTACGAAAGTTGCAGTTAAAACCTTTAGTTCTCTTGCTACCACAGAATTCATTTCTGTCCTTGAATCGCTACATATTCAAGCTTCTAATGAGGGAGATATGGTAGTGGTCTTAACCGATGACTATCTTCAAGACGAACTGGATGTTATTAATCAAGAAGCCTTAGAGTCTAAACGCCCTTGGATGCTGGTTAAACCTGTAGGAACGATTGCTTGGATTGGACCAATATTTTATCCAGGAAAAACAGGTTGTTGGGAGTGTTTAGCTCAGCGTTTGCGAGCCAACCGACCTGTTGAAGAGTTTATCAAGAGACGCAAGGATGTTTCTACTCCCATACTAACCCCTCTTGGGTTCCTTCCCTCTACATTACAAGCTGCATTAGGGATGGCAGCCACGGAAATTTTTAAATGGATTCTACAGGGACAGAACAAAAGGCTTGAAGGTATTTTAGTTACCTACGATACTCTATCTCTGGAGATCCAAAATCATATTTTGATTAAGCGTCCTCAGTGCCCTTGCTGTGGTAACCCAAATTTGAATCGTAAACCCTTACCAATTGTTTTAGGAAACCGTAAGAAAACTTTCATCACAGACGGAGGACACCGTTGTGTTTCTCCTGACGAGACGCTAGAGAAATATCAACACCATATTAGCCCGATTACAGGAGTTGTTCGAGAACTTAAGCTTTTATCACAATGCGTGAATGGGTTAACTTATACCTATGCTGCTAAACATCATTGTCCTCCAATGTTTGATACTTTAGACTCTTTACGCCAAAATATTGGAGGTAGAAGCGCGGGTAAAGGGAAGACAGATCCGCAAGCTAGGGCAAGCGGTTTTTGTGAAGCAATTGAGAGATATTCTGGAGTTTTTCAAGGAGACGAAATTAGGGAAAAAGGCAGTTACTACAAAATGGGAGACAAAGCAATTCATCCCAATTCCTGTATGATTTTCAGCCAAGAACAATACAGAGACCGTGAGGAATGGAATGCCAACTGCTATAATGTGTTTCAAAAGGTTCCAGAACCATTTAATGAAGACAGAGAAATTGATTGGACACCTATTTGGTCTTTAACCCATCAAGAATTTAAATATCTGCCAACAGCTTACTGCTATTACGGTTATCCCCAACCCCCAAAGCCTTATTGTTGGGCTGAGTCTAATGGTTGCGCTGCTGGCAATACATTGGAAGAAGCCATACTCCAAGGTTTTATGGAATTAGTAGAGCGGGACTGTGTAGCCTTATGGTGGTACAACCGTGTTAAGAGACCAAAGGTAGATATAAATAGTTTCGATGAGCCTTATTTTCAATTATTAGAGAATTATTACCGAACTCTCAATCGAGAAATTTGGGTTCTGGATATTACCAGTGATTTAAACATCCCAGCTTTTGCTGCTATTAGTAGGAGATATGATCAAGAAGTAGAAGACATTATCTTCGGCTTTGGTGCCCATTTTGACGCGAAAATTGCTATTTTGAGAGCACTCACTGAAGTAAATCAATCGCTACCTGCAGTTGTATCAGCTGATGTAAATGGAAGTACCCAATACCCCTTATCTGCCGATCAGCTTGCTATAGACTGGTGGAAAACTGCTACGCTAGCAAATCAGCCTTACCTAATCCCTAATGAAAGCTTTTTTTCAAAAAAGTGTGCTGATTATCCCCAACTTTGGAGTGATAATCTCTTGGAAGATGTCATGCTCTGCAAACAGATTGCTGAGAAACATAGTATGGAGATGCTGGTTTTAGATCAAACCCGTCCCGATATAGGACTCAAGGTAGTAAAAGTCATCGTTCCTGGAATGCGTCTGTTCTGGAAACGGTTAGGTCTTGGGCGGCTTTATGATGTTCCAGTTCAATTGGGTTGGTTGAAAGAACCACTGAAGGAAAACCAACTGAACCCTTTTCCAATGTGGATGTGACAAACTATTGGGCAATAGGGAGATGAAGAACAATGCTTAAGGGGTATCAAATTATTGATGCGGATTCCCACGTACTCGAACCCAATGATATGTGGCAGAAGTATCTCGAACCTGCTTTTAAAAGCTATGCACCGTCGCCAGACTTAAAAGTTGGAGGCGAGAGAATTGTGGACAGATTATCTGCTGAATTAGAGCACGAAGTAGCTCAGCAAGTCATGCGGGATCACCCAATGTCCGTGCTCAATTGCTTCGACTCAGAGTCACAGGTGAGGGTGATAAAACAGATGGGGATTGATGTGTCGTTTCTTTATCCCACTGTGGGGATGTGGCTGTTGGCAGTCGATAGGATGGCACCGCAACTAGCTGGTGCCTATACCCGTGCCTATAATAATTGGTTACGAGATTTTTGTAGCTACGATCCGCAAATTTTGAAAGCAGTAGGAGCTATTAATCTTCATGCTCCTGAAGAAATGGTGCCAGAATTGCACCGCATAGCGGAGTTTGGTTGGAAGGCTGTAGTGTTGCGCCCCAATCCAATTAAGGGGAGAATGCTGAGCGATCCCTCCTATGAGCCATTTTGGAATGAATGTGAACGCCTCAGAATCGCTGTCAGTATCCATGAGGGAACTCATTGTCAGTTACCAACCACTGGAGCAAATCGATTTAATACTCGTTTTGCAATGCATGCCTGCTCTCATCCAATGGAACAGATGATGGCAATGTTGACGCTAATTGAAGGAGGAGTGTTAGAGCGCCACCCTCAGCTTAGGGTGGGTTTTCTGGAAGCTGGTTGTGGCTGGCTTCCATACTGGCTGTGGCGACTGGATGAAGAGTATAAAAACTTAGCATGGGAAGTTGCAGATCACGTGAAGATGAAGCCTTCAGAGTATTTCCGTCGTCAGTGCTTTATCTCGATTGAGCCAGAAGAACCTTATCTCGAGCAAATAATTCAGTATATCGGCTCTGATAACTTACTATTTGGTTCTGACTACCCCCATGTAGATCACGAGCTGGACATGAGCGAGAAAGCAGTAGCGCTTCAGGAACGACTGTCTCAGAAAACTGTGCAAAAGCTACTATGGGATAACCCCGCTCGTTTCTACGGACTGGACTAAAACCTACAGTTGCTCGGACTTGGCTATGGATATTTTAGGCTACAAAGCAAGGGAACTACTTTATGAGAGTGATAATTCTTTGGTCTATCGTGCCTATCAACAGGAGAATAACCAACCTCTCATCCTCAAAATGCTTAAACAAGCTTATCCACCTCCGAAAAGAATAGCTGAGTTCCAACGGGAATATGAAATCACGAAAAATCTCAACTTAACAGGTGTAGTCAATGCCTATAGCTTAGTAACAGATCAGCATCGGTGGGTGATGGTTCTAGAAGATTTTGGAGGTAAATCCCTCCAACGAGTCAAGCAAAACAGACAATTTGCTCTGAATGAGTTTCTGTCGCTGGCGATTGAGGTTGCTGACATCTTGGCTCAAGTGCATGAGCAACACGTCATACACAAAGATATTAATCCGTCTAACATTGTTTGGAATCAGACAACAGGTCAGATCAAACTCATCGACTTTGGCATTTCAACGTTGCTCTCAACAGAAGTTAACACTTTCCGCAACCCCAATTTGTTGGAGGGAACCTTAGCTTATATTTCCCCAGAACAAACTGGACGAATGAATCGGACGATTGATTACAGAACCGATTTTTACTCCCTAGGAGTCACCTTCTACGAATTACTCACCAGTCAGTTGCCCTTTCCTACCAGTGATGCACTGGAATTGATACATTGTCATATTGCTAAGCAACCTTTAACACCTCACCAACATAGACCAGACATTCCTGTAGTCATTTCAGAGATTTTGCTGAAGCTCATGGCGAAGAACGCCGAAGAGCGCTACCAAACAGCCTATGGTCTTAAGGTGGATTTGGCAGAATGTCTGCGACAGTGGCAGACCTCAGGTAAGATAAACTCCTTTTCCCTGGGTCAACAGGATATTTGCGGCAAATTTCAAATCCCGCAAAAACTCTATGGACGGGAACGGGAGATTGACATTTTGTTAGCTGCTTTTAAGCGCGTCAGCCAGGGCACTAGTGAGATGATGCTGGTGACAGGTTATTCTGGCATTGGTAAGTCGTCCCTAGTACAAGAAGTCTACAAGCCAATTACAGAAAAGCGAGGGTACTTTATCTCAGGTAAATTCGACCAATATCAACGAGATATTCCCTATGCTTCAATGGTTCAAGCCTTTCATTCCTTAATTCGGCAATTGTTAACAGAAAGCCAAGTCCAGATAGAAAACTGGCGTAAAAAACTATTAGCTGCTCTTGGCTCCAGTGGTCAGGTGATTATTAACGTTGTTCCTGAAGTTGAACTCATTATTGGACCCCAACCAGCAGTGCCTGAATTGGCTCCAGTAGAAGCTCAAAATCGCTTTAACTTCGTGTTTCAAAACTTTATAAAAGTATTTACCCAAGCCGCTCATCCCCTAGTCATTTTCTTGGACGATTTACAGTGGGCTGACAAAGCTTCATTAAAATTAATTGAACTGTTAATGACAGCAGCAGATTGCCAATACTTATTATTCATCGGTGCCTATCGCGATAACGAAGTGAGTGCAGCCCACCCTTTGCTATTGACTTTGGATGAAATCCAGAAAGAGGGTGCAACAGTTAATCAAATTGTGCTCTCTACTTTAACCCAGCTCGATGTCATGCAGTTTACTGCTCATCCCCTCAACTGTTCATTAGAAAGAGCTAAAACACTGTCAGAACTAGTACTGACAAAAACCAGTGGCAATCCCTTTTTCATGAACGAGTTTTTGAAGACACTTTATACTGAAGACCTATTGAAATTTAACTTCCACAGGAAAATTTGGCAGTGGGATATAGAGCAAATTCAAGCACGGAATATTACTGATAATGTAGTTGAATTCATGACTGACAAGCTGCGAAAGTTGGAAGAGGAAACACAACGAGTCCTGAAGCTAGCCGCTTGTATTGGTAATCAGTTTGAGCTTCAAACATTGGCAGTTATCTACGAAAAATTGCCCCAAGCAACAGCTGCTGACCTGTGGATGGCTATGGAGGAAGGTTTGGTCTTGCCTTTGGGGGATGCTTACAAGTTAATAAACCTTGACATTGAAGGTTTGGTCAACGAAGTTACAGTAGAATACAAATTTGCCCACGACCGCATCCAGCAAGCAGCCTATTCCCTCATTCCTGAAGCAGAAAAACAAGACTTACACTGGCAAGTGGGGAAACTGCTTCTACAGAACACACCCTTAGAGGAGCAAGAGCAAAAAATTTTTGATATTGTTAACCAACTTAATCATAAATGCAATCGTATTGAATCTCAATCAGCACGAGATGAGTTAGCCCAATTAAATCTCATAGCTGGTCGAAAAGCGAAAGCATCGGCAGCGTATCAATCAGCATTTAATTACTTGCAGATTGGTGTTGGGCTGCTTAACCCCCCTCAATCCTCCTCATTAGACGTAGGGAGGATCTGGCAACGGCAGTATGACCTGACTGTGACACTTTACTTAGAAGCTGCAGAAGCAGCCTGCCTCGCTGATCGCCTTGAGGAAGTGGAACTATGGACTGAAGTGATACTGCAAAAAGCTAAAACCCTGTTGGATACAGTGAAAGCTTATGAAATTAAGATCCAAGCTTATTATGGGCGGCAGCAATCATCAGAAGCTATGAAGATTGGATTGCAAGCTTTGCAACTTTTGGGAGTGGATATTCCGAAACAACCCAATCAAGCGAATTTGGCATACTGTCTGGAAGAGACAAAGGCTATTTGGGCTGGGCAAAATATTGAAGATTTAATTGATATGCCGAAAATGGCTGATCCCAAAAAGTTGGCAATAATGCCGTTATTATTTCTAGTACTTAGTCTTGCCTCCGTAGGATTTCCTGAACTTTTCCCTGTCCTCATACTTGAATTAGTTAACTTATCGCTTAAGTATGGCAATACGTCTTTCTTGGCTCCTACCTGTGCCGTGTATGGAATCATTCTGTGTGGGTTAACAGGAGATATTGATGCAGGCTATCAATTCAATAAACTAGCATTAAATCTTTTGAAAAGGTTCAACACTAAACAATTCGAGGCGAAAACAGTCTATGTATTTAATACATTCGTCAGACATTGGAAAGAGCATATTCGGGAATCATTTAAACCTTTTTTGCAAGTACACCAGTGTGGACTGGAAACAGGAGACATTATTTGGTCTTGTACAGCGTTGTTTATGTACGCTTTACACGCCTACTGGAGCGGTCAGGAATTGGGGGTATTAGAAACAGAGATTGTTAAATACAGTGAGGCTATTAATCGAAATAAACAAGAATTATCCCAGCGTTGGATTGAACTGGTTCGGCAGCCTGTCTTAAACTTGCTTGGAAAAAATGAAAATCCCTGTCTTTTTATTAGTGAAAGTTACGAAGATAAAATTATGCTGTCTGTCTATCAGAAAGTCAATGATAGACAAGCCATGGGTTGGTTTTATCTAAATAAACTTGTTCTTTGTTATCTTTTTCAGGAATACCAGCAAGCTATTGACAATGCAAATCAAGCAGAAGAGCATTTGGGTGTAGCACTGGGATTGTATACAACATCTATCTTTAACTTATATAATTCTCTATCTCTCCTAGCTACTTTTCCTGATGCAGAAAAAGCCGAACAAGCTCGCACCCAGGAAATAGTTGCTACCAATCAGAAAAAAATGGAAACCTGGGCGCATCATGCCCCAATGAATTTTCTTCATAAATTCTATTTAGTCGAAGCCGAACGCGCCCGTGTCTTAGGAAAAGACAAAGATGCTAGAGAATATTACGATCGCGCCATTACCCTAGCCCAAGAAAACGAATATCTCAACGAAGAAGCTCTCGCCTACGAACTCGCAGGCAAATTTTACCTAGTCAAAGGTCAAAAACACGTAGCTCGTCACTACCTACAAGATGCCCACTACGCTTACCAGCGCTGGGGGGCTGTGGCTAAGGTGAAAGATTTGGAAGCGAGATACCCACAGTTTTTAGCCAATGCCTCAACAGATAACCTCCAGACGCTCTTAAATCCCTCAACTACCAACTCAGGTACCACTACATCCGATGTGTTAGATTTTAACAGTGTTCTGCAAGCCTCGCAAGCTATTTCTATTGAAATTAAACCAGAAAAATTACTGAAAAAGTTAATAAACATTGTCATTGAAAACGCTGGAGCACAAAAAGGTTTTCTCATTCTTAATAACCAAGATAATTGGCTGATTGAAGCTATAGGGACAGTCGATTCAGATGAAGTTACCACACTACAATCAATACCAATAGACACCATGTATCCTGAGAGTCAAATTCCCCTGCTGTCAAATGCGATCGTCAATTACGTTGTTCGCACTCAGGAAAATGTGGTTTTAAACGATGCTACCAGTGAAGGGCTATTTACCCGCGATCCTTACATTATTGCGACTCAACCAAAATCCGTTCTCTGTACTCCTCTACTCTACAAAGGCAAACTAAGTGGCATTTTATATTTAGAAAATAATCTCACAACAGCCGCTTTTACAAGCGATCGCGTCGAAGTCCTCAAAATCCTTTCTTCCCAAGCCGCCATCTCCATAGAAAATTCCCGTCTTTACGAACAGCTAGAAGGTTACACCCGAACTCTTGAAGATAAAGTGAAGGAGAGAACCCAGGAATTACAAGACAAAAATCAGGAGTTGGCAAACACCCTCGAAAAACTGAAAACGACACAAGCCCAGATTATAGCACAAGAAAAATTAGCTTCTCTGGGAGCTTTAACAGCGGGCATTGCCCATGAAATCAAAAATCCCTTAAACTTTGTTAACAACTTTGCCGAACTTTCCGTTGAGCTAACCCAAGAATTGCGTGAAGAAATTGAGAATCAAAAAGACCTATTAAACCAAGAAAACGTCGAAGAGATAGAAGATATTTTAAATACCCTCAGCCAAAATGCTCAAAAAATCAACGAGCATGGCAAAAGAGCTGATAATATTGTCCGTGGTATGCTCATGCATTCGCGGGGGCAAACTAGCGAAACAAGACAATCAACAGATATCAACGCTGTGCTCGAAGAAGCAACTACCCTAGCGTATCATGGAATGCGTGCCAAGGACTCTACTTTCAGCATTACCATCGAGACAGACTGCGATCTCAACCTTGGTCGTATAAATATTGTGCCACAAAGTATCAGCCGCGCCTTAATCAACGTCATCAATAACGCTTGTTATGCAACGTACAAAAAGAAAAAGCGTTTGCAAGCAGAACCGGGAAATCAAGGCGAAGAATTTTCCCCTACACTTTCAATCAGTACACGAAATATAGGTGAGGCTGTAGAAATCCATATCCGCGATAACGGTGAAGGAATCCCCCAAGAAGCCTTAGATAAGCTTTTTGTTCCCTTTTTCACCACAAAACCACCCGGTGAAGGAACCGGGTTAGGTCTGTCTATCACTCACGACATAATCGTCCAGCAACATCAAGGAAATATCCGAGTGGAAACAGAGATGGGTAAATACACAGAATTTATTATTATTTTACCTATTGCTAGCGGGGTGTAGGGGTGTAGAGATGTTTCTTTCATGCATAACGGGTTGTAACGGCTACCCGTAACCCGCTTTCAAGAAACACAGGGGTAGGGGGAAGAGTGTTTCTTTCATGCATAACGGGGGCGATCGCTGTTCGTACGCCGCTTTCAAGAAACATAGGGGTGTAAGGGTGTATGTAATACTGAAAGGGATAGAGCCAACAAGTAAATTCTCCATCTTCTGGGGTATTTAACCCGTTTTAACGGGTTGATCGCATGATCGCCCGAATTTTAATTCAGGGCTTATCCGATCTGAGTTCTAAATTTTACATTTTCTTATGCTAACCAACTGATCAGATAATTAACCTTGGTTTTACCTATAAAATAAGTAAGCTGGCGTCAAAACTTAAAGATTTATAGTGAGCGCTAAGCCTAACTTTACTTTTCTTTACAGAGTTTAGTTTGTCCATACTAAATTTACTTTGTCAAGTCATAAATCTTAAATGAAAATAATGATTGTAGATGACGAGCAAGATGTTCAATTATTGTTCCAGCAAAAATTTAGGCGAGAAATCAGACAAAATCAGATTCAACTAGATTTTGCTTTTTCAGCAGAAGAAGCACTTAATTATTTACAAAATAATTTTCATAATTGTCTTTGCTTAATTCTTGCAGATATTAATATGCCTGGTATGAATGGACTAGAATTACTCAAAATTATCAAAGCAAGATTCCCTGATTTAAAAGTATTTATTATCACAGCCTATGATGACGACAATAATTATCGCACTGCAAAGAACTATGGAGCAGACGACTATATTACAAAACCTATTGAGTTTAACAAACTAAAAGAAAAAATCTTCAGTTTATAAGTCATCCCCATCAGGAAAAACTATGGTTGCTAAAATACTAGTTGTGGATGATGAGCCTGATTTAGAACCGCTTCTTTGTCAAGCATTTAGAAAAAAAATTCGGCAAAAGCATTTCGAGTTAATTTTTGCCCATAATGGTTTAGAAGCATTAGAAAAGCTACAAGCCGATTTGGATATAGATGTCGTGTTAACTGATATTTATATGCCAGAAATGGATGGGCTTACTTTACTAACCAAACTTAATGAATTTTATCCCCTCATTAAAGCAGTGATTATTTCTGCTTATGGCGATATTGAAAATATTAGAACGGCGATGAATCGGGGGGCTTTTGACTTCTTGACTAAGCCAATAAATTTTCAAGATTTAGAAATTACTACAAATAAAACATTACAACACGTGCAGCAGATGAAAGCAGCACGACAACAAGAGCATTTAGCACAACAAGCGCAAGCAGAATTACTGGTGCGTTTGCAACAAGAGGTCACCGAACGCCAGAGGGCTGAGGAAGCACTGCGTGAAAGTGAGAGAAAGTTGGCTCAATTTTTGGAAGCAGTACCAGTGGGTATATTTGTTATTGATGCCAGTGGTCAGCCTTACTATGCTAATCAAACAGCCAAACAGATACTGGGTAAGCAAGTTGAAAGCTTAGAGACATCGGCTGCATTGGCTGAGTTTTACCAAGCCTATCTATCGGGAACGAATCAATTTTACCCTCACGCACAGCAGCCTATTGTACGAGCATTAAATGGCGAAAGCACAACCACTGACGACATGGAAATTCGCCTACTAGAGAAAACTATCCCCCTAGAGGTAGCAGCTACCCCTATCTATAATGACAAAGGTGAAATTGTCTACGCTATAACTGCTTTTACAGATATCACTCAACGCGTTAAGTTTACTCAAGAACTGGAACAAAAAGTTGAGGAACGCACTAGAGAACTTTCCCAAACTCTAGAAATTCTCAAAGCTACCCAAGCTGAACTCGTCTTTGAAAATGCTTTGCTCAGAAGCGCCGAACAACCCTCAACTTATGACTATCAAGTTGGAGGTAGTTTACCCATGAATGCTCCCACCTATGTGGTGCGTTCCGCAGACCGTCTTCTTTATCAAGCATTGAAACGTGGAGAATTTTGTTACGTTCTCAATGCACGACAAATGGGGAAGTCAAGCCTGATGGTACACATGATGAACCATCTTCAACAAGAAGGGGTCCGCTGTGCAGCTATTGACATTACCCGTTTAGGGGTAGAAAATATCACTCCCACTCAATGGTATAAGGGACTCTTAGTGGAGCTATGGGAGGATTTGGATTTGTTTGGCAAGGTGAATCTAAAAGCTTGGTGGAATGAGCAACAAGATTTGTCACCTATCCAATGCTTAAGTCGATTTATAGAAGATATCATACTCCGCGAAGTTGAAAGTGAAAATATTTTTATTTTTATAGATGAAATTGATAGTGTATTGGGTTTAAATTTCCCAGTCAATGATTTTTTTGGCTTAGTTCGTTCCTGCTACAATCAGCGCAGTCTTAATCCAGAGTACCGACGTTTAACTTTTGCTTTGTTTGGAGCCGCAACTCCCTCAGATTTAATCACCGATACCCAAAAAACACCTTTTAATATAGGTCAAGCCATTCAACTCCAAGGTTTCCAAGTTCATGAAGCTCAACCTTTATTACAAGGATTGGCGCAGAAAGTTAGCAATCCGCAATTGGTGCTTAAAGAAGTCTTAGCTTGGACAAGCGGTCAACCTTTTCTGACTCAAAAGCTTTGCAAGCTCATTCGGAATTCTTCATCCTCAATTCCAACAAATAAGGAAGCTGAATGGATTGAAAACTTGGTGAAAACTCAAATAATTAATAATTGGGAATCCCAGGATGAGCCAGAACACTTAAGAACTATTCGCGATCGCCTTTGTCGATCTAAAGAGGGCGATCGCAACCCCCAAAGCCACCGCTTGCTAAAACTTTACCAACAAATCCTGCAACAAGGAGAAGTGGTCTGTGTTGATAGTTTAGAGGAAAGGGAATTACTTTTGTCAGGGCTAGTCGTTAAGCAACAGGGTTACCTGAGAGTCCATAATCGGATTTATGAAGTGATATTTAATAGCAGTTGGGTTCGTTTACATTTATAGCTATCAGCTAGCAGCTTAAATTAAATCATTCGTGAGAACAGAGAAACCCGGTTTCTTAAAGAAACCGGGTTTCTGGGTCTCGTAATTTTCATCTCTGAAAAATGCTAGAACTGCTTTATGATGTAAAAATTAATTTCACAAATTTTTATGTCTACTCAAGTTCATCGTTCTCAAGTTAAATCTCCAAATGAGATTCCCAAAGCGTCAAAATTACCTCGGTTGAGTCTAGATTGGCTACAACCCTTGACCTTACTTGCGCCCGCAGGAATTTGGTTGCTGCTTTTGCTGGTGCTACCGACTCTGATTATTTTTGAACTCAGTTTGGTACCCAATATTCGACCTGGAGATATTGTTAATCCTAGTGGGTTGGATAACTATATCCGGATACTTGACCCGTTGTACCTACAAGTTATGGGGCGATCGCTCTTTTTTGCCGTAGGTTCTACTATTATTTGTTTAATTCTAGGTTTCCCCGTCGCTTATTGGATTGCTCAAATTGCACCGAAGAAGTCGCGCAATTTACTTCTCATCGCTTTCATTTTACCTTTATGGACTTCTTCGTTACTGCGTTCTTACGCTTGGATTACAATTCTCCGCCCTACGGGATTACTCAATAGCATACTCATTCATATAGGCTTGCCCACTTTAGATATACTAAATCGCAGCCCTGCCGTTTTAATTGGCATGAGCTACAGCTTGTTACCCTATATGGTTTTAATTTTATATGCAGCCTTAGAAAAACTAGACAAGCGTTTTCTAGAAGCCGCCGCTGATTTAGGTGCAAATCCCGTGCAAACTTTTTGGAAAGTGACAGTACCCCAAACCCTAACGGGAATCGCTGCTGGTTCTTTTCTAGTGTTTATTACTGCTTTTGGGGATTTTATCAATCCAGAATTACTAGGCGGTGCTTCCAGTATGACAGCAGCGCGACTCGTTTATAACCAGTTTCTCGGACCCACTCAAAATTGGGGATTTGGTTCGGCTTTGAGTACTGCAATTATTTTAGTTGTTAGTATTGCTATTGCTTTGTTAGTCAGGTTTGGTGATGCTACACCAAAACGATAGCAGGAATGTGGGGTGTAGTAAGGAAAATTCCCCACACCCTACACCCTACACCCTATTCTCTATTAACTAGCGCCAGAAGCAGCAAGTTCTGCCAAGCGTTCTTGCTGGTCTTGAGAGATACAAGACTGAATAACTCCCTCAAGATCGCCTTCAAGAACTGGAGCAAGTGAGTAGTTTTCACCGAGACGATGGTCGGTAACGCGATTGTCTTTATAGTTGTATGTGCGGATTTTTTCAGAACGAGATCCAGTTCCGACTTGCGATCGCCTCATGGAAGTGACAGCTTCTTGTTGTTCGCGTAACTTTATTTCATAAAGCTTTGCTCGCAGGATTTGCATCGCCCGTTCTTTGTTCTGCAGCTGACTGCGTTCTTCCGTACAGAAAATACGGATACCAGTTGGTTTGTGGAACAAGTCCACCGCAGTTTCCACCTTGTTAACGTTTTGTCCACCTGCACCGCCAGAACGAGCTGTACTCAGTTCAATATCTTTAGGATCGATTTGAATTTCTACATCATCTACTTCTGGCATCACCGCTACAGTTGCGGTAGAGGTGTGAACCCGTCCTCCAGCTTCAGTCACTGGTACACGCTGTACGCGATGCACTCCAGCTTCAAACTTCAGCTTACTATATACGTTATCGCCCTGAATTTCCAAGATGGCTTCCTTAAAGCCCCCCATTTCAGCCAAAGACTCGCTGACCATCTTGACGCGCCATCCTTGGGTGTCGGCGTAACGTGAGTACATTCGTACCAAATCACCCGCCCAGATACTAGCTTCATCACCACCTGTACCCGCACGAATTTCCAACATGATGTTTTTTTCATCGTTGGGGTCACGGGGTAGAAGCAATATCTTGAGAAGATTTTCTAATTCTTCGATTTTTTGATCGAGCTCTTGAACTTCCAGATTTGCCATTTCATACATCTCTGGATCGCCCTGAGCTTCTTTGAGAACTTGACGCGCCCCTACCAAATCTTCCTGGGCTTTTTTCCAAGTATCATAGGTATTAACTACCTCTTCCAAAGAAGAGCGTGCCTTTGCGATCGTCTGATACTCATCAGGATTCTGTGCAGTATCAGGGTCAGCAAGGCGACGAGTCAATTCACTAAAAGTTTGTTCAACGGATTTCAGTTTCTCCAACAAATATGTTTCAGCCATGACGAATGCAGTCACTCCTTAAAAAAATAGCAAATTGGCTTGAGCATTAAACACGACAATCGACCCAGCCTCTGCAGGGTCGTCGTTAAAAGCTAAAGCCAGCCCGCTACTTTTTCTTTTTGCCGCCGGTTTGACCTTCAAACATACCATACTTGCGGAGGAAGCGTTCTACGCGACCTTCGGTGTCAATAATCTTCTGAGTTCCGGTGTAGAATGGGTGGTTCCCAGACCAAACATCTACATGCAATTCTGGCTTAGTGGAGCCCACAGTCATCACATGCTGACCGTTGCAGTAAACTTTAGCCTCTGGATACCACTGGGGATGAATATCTGGTTTAGCCATTTTTCCTTCTGTGGTTGTATATATTTATTATAACTTTAGGTTCTTAGCTAATTGCTAAATGCTAAATGCTAATTGTTCATTGCTAAATGCTAAATGCTAATTGTTCATTGCCATTAGCCATTAGCCATTAGCCATTAGCCATTAGCCATTAGCCATTAGCC
>JAWQFQ010000123.1:0-26247 GCA_035967975.1 Scytonema sp. PMC 1070.18 | reverse complement strand
CCCACGCCTCACTTCGTGTAGGACGTGGGGCTTCTTTATGGGTTGAGCTAAAAAGCTTGTTTACAAATTTCTAACGATTAATGTGCAGATTGATGCTCTCGTTCTCTGACTCCATTCCTCCGTCTTTCTGCCAGTAACTTCTGGTAAATGAATGCCGCAGCTGCACCACCTGCAAATTCACCAATTAAGTATACCCAAGCATTCTCTAACCCACCTCCTCCTAAAACTGCAGGACCGAGGTATCGTGCTGGATTCATAGCAGCACCAGTCACTGGACCACCAACAATCACACCTAGAGTGACAGCCAAACCAATATACAACCCTCCTACTTCAGGAGCACGTGGATCTAAAGCAGTTCCAAACACAACAAATACAAGAGAGAAGGTGAGAATAAACTCCATCAATAATCCCATTCCTACCGTCACGTGATTTTCGAGCACAGTTGTACCTGTGCTTCCCAATTTAGCTGCACCCATTCCTACGGCTTGAAGCGTCTCTGATGGAAAGGTTCCTAACAATAATGCTGCTGCTGTAAAACCAGCAGTAATCTGAACAATGATGTAAGCAATAGCAGTTTTCAAATCAATTTTGCGCGTTAGCCAAGCACCAAAGGTAACAGCCGGATTGAGATGTCCGCCACTGATAGCCGCTGTAGCGCTAACCATCGCTGCTAGTGCTGCTCCCTGAGCTAGTGCAGACCAATCCAGGTTGGGTATTTGTCCGGTTTGTCGATGAGCGGCAATTGAGCCGATTACAGCAAATACAAATAGGAATGTTCCTACAAACTCAGCCAGCAAAGCCTTTGTATTCATAAAAAGTGAACTCCTGCTATTTACCTAAAGATTCCGAGTTAATCTAAATCCTAAAGTTCAGTGACAGCAATAGTTTAGTTCCGTATCCTCAAATGAGTATACATAGTAGACCTAAATCATTCGTAAAATTAAACAAACCCGGTATCTCCCAGATACCGGGTTTCTGGGGCTCAGTCTTTGTTCACAAATCTTTTAGAAGTCTATGCGTGATATCACGAGGTAAATCAATACAAGAATATACGGAATATCCCGTAATTTTTTATGTGTCCTATGTACCTGGGACTAACTCCACCTTCACCCAACCTGCTTGCCGTCGGTCAAACGCCTTATATGCATCAATGACAGACATGAGCGGTTCGACCTGAGTCAAGACTTTTGCGGGGTCTACTGTGCCATTGCAAACCATATCCACCAAAGTAGGAATATATTTGCGGTGATTGCAGTTACCCATATTGATAGTCAGGTTTTTGTTCATCGCCATACCAATGGGAAAGAACTTATGAGTGGGTGGATAAACGCCAATAATTGAGAGGGTACCAGCTTTAGCTAATGCTTGAACTGCCCATTCCAATGCTTGAGAGGGAGCATTACCTGGATGCCAATTTCCATTTTGCGGATTGGTTTTAGGAGCAATTTGTTGTAGCTCCTGCTGAAATTGTTGTGCTTGTTGTTGTGCTTTTTCAGCAGCAGGTCCACTGTTAGGAGCATTTGCATCTACGCCAACTGCATCAATGACTCGATCTACGCCAATTCCTCCAGTCAGTTCGTGAATGACCTCAACTGGATCTTCGGCATTATAATCAATGACTTCTGCACCTAATTCCCGCGCCATCTCCAAGCGTGAGGGAATTGTATCTACTGCAATAATGCGTCCCGCACCAAACAATTTGGCGCTAGCAATGGCAAACATTCCCACTGGACCACAACCGAAGATGGCAACTGTGTCACCTGGTACAATCTCAGCTATGTCGGCTCCAAAGTAGCCTGTGGGAAAAATATCGGAAATGAGAATGGCTTGGTCGTCTGTGACTTCATTGGGAAGCTTTACTAACCCTACATTTGCATAAGGAATCCTGGCATATTCTGCTTGTAAGCCATTAAATGGACCAGTCTCTGCTGGACCACCAAAAAAAGCTGTCCCAGCATTACGTCCATTGGGATTAGCGTTATCACACTGAGCATGATATCCGGTACGGCAGTAAGAACAGTAACCACAGGCAATTGTGGAGGGAATGACAACGCGATCGCCTAGTTTAAGATTACGGACATTAGAGCCAATTTCTTCAACAATGCCAATTCCTTCATGTCCTAAAATTGTTCCGGGTTTCATTCCCGCAAATGTTCCCCGAATCATGTGTAAATCCGTGCCACAAATAGCACTGGATGTTATGCGGATAATTGCATCGGTTGGGTCTTGAATTTTAGGCTCTTGTACATCATCCAGCCGAATATCTCCGATACCATGAAAAACAACTGCTTTCATTGTGAATACTCCTTGTTATTTAGATAGTTTTAGTAGTCTAGGTAGACCAATGGGAAAACAAAAAACTTGCTCCTTGTGTCTCCTTTGCCTTTTTTACAGCCCAGCTAATTCTTCCATCTTTTGGATGATAGCTGAGTAGTTTTCTTCAATGTCTTTTGCGTGTTCCATTGCACAAACTTGTTGAGCAACGGCTGTTGTAGGCATAGGTACGGATAGCTCTGATGCCTGATGTAGAATCAGTTCAAAATCCTTGTACATCAGGGGTTGAGTGTGTTCTTGTTTGCGATCGTACACACTAAGGGGATAGCCAGCATCAAGTAAACGCAGAGCCATAATACTCCCCATATGCCCCATACCGATGAACCCAATTTTTGGTTTTGTATCTTGGTTAAATGCATTCATTGTCATATCTATGATTTCAGACGTGGTTTTTCAATACGTTTGACGCAGAACGACTGGCTTTGCAATTAAAGCAATTACATAACTTCTTTGATTTTTTGTTTGAGTAGCCACCAATTAACTGGATAACTGGTGAAAAACCCAAAAAACATGGCAATTTGCATCATGAACCAAAATATGGGATTAGTGGGACGCAAAGTTTCAGGTGAAAAAATCACGAAGAGTGCGATCGCCATCCAACCATACATTCCAATTTGCCATGCTGTTAGCGATAAAGTATCAGCCTTTAACGCTGCTTTTAAACCATTACCTACAGAAAGTCCTCTCATAGGTTTAATGGTGAAAAACTGAAAAGCAACTCCAAAGATGAACGCTAATATATAGTCAAACAACCAAGTACCGAACACATGGCTGCCAAAGATAGCGATCGGGACGAAAAAAACAAACCATTCGGCACAAATATCGCCTAAGGTACAACCACCGCCACAATGGGTTGCTCCCACACCAACACTTTGCCAAAAAGGTTTTTTCTTATTAGGAGGCTCTTCACCGCGTTCCTTTGCTTTCTGTACCCTTTGCTTTGTACTCAATCGACCAATCTTATAGTAAGCATAGAGTCCCAAGGGTCCAGACCACAGGGCTGTGATAGGCCAAACTAATTGCATAATCCACATATTTTGTGGATGTTTGGTAAAGATATCAATAATGATGATTAAGCAGCAAATTCCAGCCGTGATTAATGAGAAAATTGCCAAGTCGTAAAGCCACTGAGGCATTTTTTATCTTAGTCTCCGTCTAGTTAGTTATCCAAAAATTAGAGCATCCACTGAATACGCTCCAGGTCCTATAACCGCGATGGTAAGCAGCATAATGCAGTACATATACGCCTTTTCCCAACTTGGCGGTTCTCCTTTGCCTTTTGGTCCTTTGTACTCATCAGAAGGAATTTGATATGGGTCTTTAGCAACAAATGGTTTATGTTGGGAAATGTGTAAATATATTGCGACTCCCATTGAGCATAAAAGGGGCAATGTTGCCAAGAGTGTTAAGAGTCCAACAATTAAGCAAATTCCACCAAGGATCATGGAGAGTGCTGAAACAAAGCAAAGCCCGACAGGCATCTTTAGAGATTCTGCCCATGCTCGAAGATTTATAATCTTGGGAGAGCCGTGTATTATAAACAAAACACCAACACTTGCTCTCAGAACTAAAAGCATAATACCGATGAAGCCGCCAGGATAAAAATCGTAAAGTCCACTGAAAAAGTGTAAACCTGGTTCTGGAAGATTGAAGGAAGCCATTAGAAAGGCGAGGACAAAACCAAGCCCAAATTTGTAAATCATAGTCTGTTAAAAATGTTAACTGATAGTTAATGGCTAATGGCTAATGGCTAATAGCTGATGGGCTGATAGCTGATAGCTGATAGCTGATAGCTAATAGCTGATTGCTGATTGCTCAATATTGCACACCTTGAGTGTTAAGGTCGATAGCGTATAAAGATTTGCCTGCGGTGATAAAGAGGCGATCGCCATTTTTTCCCCCAAAAGTCAGGTTTGTACAAGTTTCTGGTACAGGGATTTTTCCTATACGAGTCCCATCAGGTGTGTACACTTGTACACTGTCCTTGGAACTAGTAAAGATATGACCGTACTTGTCCACGCGGAATCCATCGGGTTGACCTGGTTCAACGACTGCAAAAATACGACCGTTAGTAATATGCTGACCATCCATCACGTCATATGCGCGGATATAGTGGTGTCCCTGGGGATAGTCAAATTCAGATGTATCTGATACATATAGAATACTTTCATCGGGACTAAAAGCAAGCCCGTTGGGTCGTTCCATATCCGTCACTACAGCATCTATCTCTCCTGCTGCTGGATCGAAGCGATACACGTAACTTCCTGGTTGTTCTTCTTTACCACCGTAGCCTTGGTTTGGTTGTGTTAGTCCATAAGGGGGGTCCGTAAACCAAATAGTACCATCGCGCTTGACGACAAGGTCATTTGGGCTATTGAGACGCTTACCTTGATAGCTGTCTACCAGGACTTTCCACTCACCATTGTGCTCCCGTCTCTTAATACAACGATCGCCAGACGAACACGCCACGAGACGACCTATCTTATCTCGGTATTGACCGCTTTGATAATGAGAAGGGTCTAGTAAGACACTCACGCCATCACTAGGACTCCAGCGAAAGACGCGATCGCCATGAGCATCACTCCAAACCACACTGTCATCTTCAGGAAAGTATACAGGTCCTTCGCTATGAACTGCGCCATCAGCCACTTTCTGAAGTGAAGCTCCAAAATTCACGAGCGATCGCATACGCTCATCATAGATTTTAATAGTTTCAGACATAAGTACCTCTCATCACATAAAGAAATGATAAGCGTTCAGCCAAGAGCACTCAGCCATCAGCTTTTGTAAGCCATAGAGATGTTTATAATGGTGTCTGCAACGCCCAGGAAATACAAGGGAAATAGGTTTCAAAGCTGAACGCTGACAAGAAATGAGTGCTTCATATTTATTAATAAACAGTGGTTCAAGTCGGGTTTGTATCTTTTCTCAAGAATTGGTATCAGGCTAATTGTCATCTATAAGTGTCCATAATTCCTCAAACCATAGCTATAAATGAGGAAACTATTTTTTTTGTATTTAAGGTAACAATCGTTCTCTACTTTTTTTTAAGAAAATGACTGTTAACTCAAAGCTGACAGATTTATTGAATGGTTGTTTTTACTATGTATACAACGACTTCTCTTGTCCTGAAAGAAGTTTGATCTGATTGGAGTGGCTGCTATAAAAATGGGTCTTCTCTCTTTTCTTAAAATTAAAATATGTATCATTTTTTTAGATTCTTAAGAAAATGAATTTCATATGAAAAGTTAGTCTACCTTGAGATATAAATAAATCCTCATCCATCAGATAGAGGTTAATGCTGCTCGGTTAGGCGACACTTAGAAACCCGGTTGCTTGGAGAAACCGGGTTTCTAGTCGGTTTGTAACACCTCAAATTCCGGTAACACGTCTGGTACATCATTTTCCACTAATATTCTTTGATGAAAAATATAACTTTCTCATAAATACCGGATGAATCTTCCCAAGTTCTTAACTTTTTCGTTCTAAAATCAAACTAAGAGTACAAAGGAATTGACGGTTGTCAGTACCCTAGCTATCAAGGCTAGGGCTTCGTCCCCCTAGCCAATAGGATTAGGATGTATGCTATTTAACGCAGACATCATAGCAATTATCCAAGGTTGATATTTTGCTATTTCCTATTCATGCAGCCAAGACTGTAGTATCTCTTTATTTTTATATTTGAATATTATGTCCATACTTAACGAGGATAAATCCAAGCAAACTCAATCAAATCATAGTTGGATTGAACCTATTAAAACTATCAGTCTAAGCTTAATTCTTGCCCTAGGAATTCGTACTTTTGTTGCAGAGGCTCGTTATGTTCCTTCTGGTTCTATGGAGCCTACTATCCAACCAGGCGATCGCTTGATTGTAGATAAAATTAGCTATGATTTTACTTCTCCTCAAAGAGGTGATATTGTTGTATTTAATCCTACGAAAACACTTCAAGAAGATAATTTTCATGATGCTTTTATTAAACGGGTTATTGGCTTGCCAGGAGATAAAGTGGAGGTTACTAATGGAAAAGTTTATATTAATGGATTACCCATAAAAGAAAATTACATTGAAGCTAAACCAGATTATAAATGGGGTCCAAAGACTATCCCAGCCAATTCTTATTTAGTTCTTGGAGACAATCGTAATGATAGCTTTGACAGTCACTATTGGGGCTTTGTTCCCCGTAATAAAATCATTGGTCGGGCAATTTTCTTTTTTTGGCCCTTAAACCGAGTCAGAGAAATACACAGACCGAATTATGTTTCCATTTCACGAAAAGATAGTAAATAATTGTAATTGTGTTAAAGCATTATTTGTTAAGGCTAATGGCTAATGGCTAATGGCTAATTGTGAATGGCTAATGGCTAATGGCTAATGGCTAATGGCTAATGACTAATGGCTTCTTGACGATTAGCTATTAGCATTAAAAAAACATTTCATTTATGACTTTTGTCAAGGAAAGTAGAACTATGATGAGTTCAAACGAACTAGCTGTCAAGATAGAAAACAACAATAAAGATGATATTGTGCGTTCTTATCTTCGAGAGATTGGACGTGTACCTCTGCTGACAAGAGAGCAGGAAATATCTTTATCCATACAAGTTCAGCAGATGATAAAGTTGTTGACTGTTAAAGAAAAACTAGCTATTGAATCAAAACATGAACCAACAGTGCAAGAGTGGGCTACTCACACGAACCTTAGCTCAAAGGAATTGCTGGCGGTGCTTCATCAAGGACAAAAAGCTAAGCAAAAGATGCTCCAGGCTAATCTTCGGCTTGTAGTAGCTTTAGCAAAGCGATATCAAAGACGCAATATGGATTTGCTAGACTTAATTCAAGAAGGGACTTTAGGACTAGAACGAGGGATAGAGAAATTTGATCCCAGCAAAGGTTATAAGCTTTCTACTTATGTTTACTGGTGGATTCGTCAAGGAATCACACGGGCGATCGCTCAACAAGGACGCACAATCCGATTGCCTATTCATATTATAGAGAAACTGAACAAAATGAAGCGTATCCAGCGAGAATTATCTCAAAAGTTAGGTCGTGTTCCCACAACTATAGAAATTGCTGAAGCCCTTTCCTTAAAGCCTAGCCAAGTTCGTGAATTTATGTTTTTTTCTCAGAGACCTATGTCTTTAGAGTTAAGAGTAGGATTAGAACGAGACATGAAATTGCAAGACATCATAGAAGATGAAGTCCACTCTCCTTTTAACTACGTTGTTGAAAAATCTCTCCGCCAAGACCTTCAAAACTTATTTTCAAAGCTGCTGTCTCCGCAACAAAAGGAAGTTATATCCTTACGCTTTGGTATTATAGATGGACATGAACTTTCTTTAGCACAGATTGGTCAACGTCTGAATATTAGTCGAGAACGAGTACGACAAATAGAACTTCAAGCTCTCAAGATATTACGTAGCCATAAGGATAAAATAAGCAGTTATTTAGCTAATTAATTCTTAGCACTCTTCTCTTCTTCTGTCACCAGACGCTACGCGTAGCTTGCTTCCAAGTTCGCGCAGTGTCCCAGAGGGAAGTAGTACAAAACACTTTGCAACAACAATTCTTCGCGTCTTTGCGCCTTTGCGTGAGGCTAATTCATACTTTCGCTCATTAATACCAAAAAATGAAAACAAGATGAAATGCATCTCTCTCAAAGGGCAGATTTAATACTTCTTTCATCAGTTAGAAGGTATTATGATTGGTATGTTCTAGAGTAATTCTGTGCGATCGCTCTTAAATCCGACTTTCTAGCTCTCCGAAAAGTTAATAAGCATAAGTAATGCAATGGAAACGGTAGCAACTCACTATGATGTCATCATAATTGGCACGGGAGCGGGCGGAGGTACACTAACTCACCGTTTAGCACCCACAAGTAAAAAGATATTAGTCTTGGAAAGAGGTGATTTTCTACCTCGTGAAAAAGATAACTGGAATCCCCAAGAGGTTTACCAAAAAGAACGCTATCACGCTGATGAAGACTGGTATGACAGAGACGGTAATGCGTTCCGTCCCCAGACAGGCTACTGGGTGGGTGGGAACACCAAACTTTATGGAGCCGCGTTAGTACGGTTGCGAGAGCGAGATTTTGAACGTGTAGTCCACAAAGGAGGTATTTCTCCTGCCTGGGAACTAAAATATCAGGACTTTGAACCCTATTACACACAAGCAGAAAAGCTCTACGATGTACACGGAGAGAGAGGAAAAGACCCAACCGAACCGCCTTGCAGCGAGCCCTATCCCTATCCTCCAGTGAGTCATGAGCCAGATATGCAGGTAATTGCTGATGGTATCAGTAAATTAGGCTATTACTCTTTTCACTTACCACTTGCACTGCAACTGAATGAAGCAGATCGCACTAAAAGTCCCTGTATTCGCTGCGATACCTTTGATGGCTACCCTTGTCTTGTCCATGCGAAAGCGGATGCAGAAGTGAATGCAATGCGTCCGACCCTTGAGGCTTACTCTAATGTGACATTGATGACAAACGCCAAAGTCCTCAAACTACACACGAGTGAGTCTGGGCGAGAAGTGACCGCAGTCGAAACCGAAATAAAAGGAGATGTGCATCGTTTTTCTGCTGATATTGTCGTTGTTTCTTGTGGGTCTATTAACTCAGCCGCATTGTTGCTGCGTTCTGCTAACGACAAACACCCCAATGGACTGGCGAACAGTTCCGACCAGGTGGGACGTAATTTTATGAAACATAACGAGTTTGCACTGTTGGCTCTCCACCTCGAACCCAATCAAGCAAAGTTTCAAAAGACCATCGCTGTGAATGATTTTTACTGGGGTGAACCAGATTTCCCTTACCCAATGGGGATGGTGCAAAACACCGGAAATGTTCATGCACATATGATGCCAGCAGAATCTCCCCACTTGTTAAAGCCATACGTGAAAATGATTCCGGGTTTTGCACTTCACATAGCTGCTGAGCGATCAGTAGGATGGTGGTTGCAAACAGAAGATTTACCCGATCCTAATAATCGCGTTCGTGTTGTCGGTGACAAGCTGCATTTAGATTACACTCCGAATAATACTGAAGCTGCTGAACGTTTGGCTCACCGATGGACATCAGTGCTGAAATCGTTAGATCGCAAGGCGATGCACGTCATCCCCTTCGGACTTTATCCGCGCACTCAACAACCGCTTCAAGCAGTAGCACATCAATGTGGTTCTTGTCGCTTTGGAAGCGATCCTACAACTTCAGTGCTGAATCTCAACTGCCGTACTCACGACGTTGAGAACCTTTACATTGTTGATAGTAGCTTTTTCCCGTCAAATGCTGGGGTTAATCCGACGCTAACGGTTATAGCGAATGCTCTGCGCGTAGGTGATTATCTGGCTGAAAAATTGAAAGGATAAATATGATGAATGACGAACAGCAAATGAAACCACACGGGGATGAGTCTCAAGATTCCAACTCAGACCAGAAGGATTCTCATCCTCTTGCTACAGGTTTGGGGGTCGTAGGAGGTGGTGTAGCTGGTGCTGCTTTAGGTCGCTCAGTGGGAGGGAAAGCTGGTGCTGCTCTTGGTGGGGTTGTCGGGGCGATCGCTGGCGGAGTTGCAGGCAATAAGGTAGCAGAGTATACAGAGGAAGTCATTGACAAAATTAACCCATCCTTTGAATGGGGAGTAGGAGCTAATAACAAACCAGTCGAACTACCCAGTCACTACTCTTGGGAAGAACTACAAGCACTTTCAAAACCTCAGGGTGGAAAATTGCAAACACAATGAACTGTACCGAAAGCATTCTGATGGCAGTTGGATCTGCAAGTGGAGAAGAAAGTATTGCAACCAATCTGAAGCATTTTCTTTTAGTACTTTCAGTTTCTTTAGGAGTCGCAACCTTACCACAAATATTTAATTGGTTTCGCCAAATACCTTATACTTTACTACTGGTAATTGTAGGGTTAGGTTTAGCATTTGCCGATGTTCGTATTGTGTACCTTTCTCCGCAATTAATTCTGTTAATTTTTCTGCCGCCGCTCTTATTTGAAGCTGCATGGAATTTGGAATGGTCGGACTTAAAGAAAAATTTCCTGCCAGTTTTTCTTTTCGCTGTAATAGGAGTGGTGATATCTGTTGCGGGTATAGCATTAGGGCTAAATCAACTGACAGGACTCTCTCTGACTACAGCTTTACTTGTTGGTGCTAGTCTTGCTGCTACAGACCCAGTTTCGGTTACGTCTTTATTTCGGGAGTTAGGAGTCGGTACTCGTCTGCTCACTATTATAGAGGGCGAAAGCTTATTCAATGATGGAATGGCAGTGGTAGCATTTAGTCTTTTGGTAGGGCTGCCTTTAGGAAATAGTGAACTGAGTTTTCAGCACATTGTAGTACAGTTTTTTAAAGTTGTCAGCATTGGTATAGCTGTGGGAGGGCTGATTGGCTTTGGTATCTCCTATTTAACACAGCGTTTTGATTCACCAATTGTCGAACAGTCTTTTACCTTAGTTTCTGCTTACGCCACGTATCTTCTGACTGAAGACTTGGGTGGATCAGCTGTGATTGGGGTTGTAACCACAGGGTTAATTTTGGGAAACTTTGGCTCTCGTATTGGTATGAACCCACGCACACGAATTATTGTGACGGAGTTTTGGGAGTTTCTGGCGTTCTTTGTCAACTCAATGGTCTTTCTACTGATTGGGGATCAAGTACGATTTGCCAGTTTGGCTGAGAATTTGACAATTATTGCAGTAACATTTGGGGTTATGACCTTGGTACGGGCAATTGCAATCTTGTTTCTCAGTCAATTGAGTCATCTTCTACAAAGAGCAAAACCAGGATCGAAAATTTCTTGGTCTGAGCAAACTATACTATGGTGGGGCGGAGTGCGCGGTTCTGTTTCAATCGCTTTGGCGCTAAGTGTACCCATGTCCTTAGCAGAGCGAGAAACAATCATCTCCACAGTATTTGGTGCTGTTTTATGCACTCTACTCTTTCAAGGATTAACCATTAAACCTTTGGTGCAAAAGCTTAAGCTGTCAGGGGATGAGCCTTTATATCAACAGTATACAGATTTAGTTGCCCAGGCGCTTGCTCTTAGAGACGTTTTACAGCACGTACAGATGAATCAGCGACCAGGTATTAAACAAAACTTTTACCACTACCAAGAAGCACTGGTTGAGGGTAAAATCAAACAACTGCAATCGGAAATCGAAGAATTGTTGAAAGATTACCCTGATTTACAAGAGATGGCAACTAGACAGCTACAAGAAGAACTCTCAGCAATTGCAGTTAAAAGTTATTCTCGATTTCTGGAGACAGGTCGAATGAACAGGGAGTTGAGTGGGCTTGTAGACTGGATAGATAAAAAATAGAAATATACAAATGTACTATTTTTTATATTAAAAATGGAGCTTTAACTGAGTATTTGTTTGTTAAATATTTTAGTATACAATCTCACAAACTAATTTAATATAAATTCTTCCATATAGCAAAACGGTTGATACATAATCAGTCTCTTGGTTAGAGGTGCAAAAGATATTAGTTTTTCTAAAATGAGTTCAAGTTAGAACAAGCACTAAATTCACTAGTACAGCAAAGAGGAACTTCTCTAGTTGCTTTCTTGAAGCTTCACAGTCAAACAACGAGATGACAGTTGAAGAGCAATTTAATGGCGATCGCTAACATTAACACTTGATATCAACGAAATTCAGGAAATTAATATGGTCATCAACCAAACACAGAAACCTCAAAACTCAAATGTCAATATGTTGATGAAAGATCGTGTTGTCTTCATTACAGGAGCAAGTCGCGGAATTGGTGCAGCAACAGCTAAATTATTAGGACATCATGGTGCAGCAGTCGGTGTCAACTACTACAGCAGTGAAGCAGCAGCTCAAAATGTGGTAGAGGAAATTACCTCGCAGGGTGGTAAAGCCTTAGCAGTCAAGGGAGATGTAAGAAACGCTGAGCAAGTAGACGCAATGGTGCAAAAAATTTTAGAGGCATTTGGTGCTATTGATACACTAGTCATAAATGCTAACGCATCATTTCCAATTGCTCCTTTCATAGACTATCAGTGGCAAGACTTTGAAGCAAAATTGCTTGGAGAACTCAAAGGTGCTTTTTTTCCGTGCAAGGCAGTCATCCCATCAATGATTAAACATCAACGGGGTTGTATTATTGCAGTCAGTAGTGGGTTATCCCGCAATCCTGGGGAAGGATTTTGCGCTCATAGTACAGCTAAATCTGGGTTAGATGCCTTTGTGAAAAGTCTTGCGTTAGAACTAGGTCCCTATGGAATTCGTGTCAACGCTGTTGCACCTGGATTAACCCTGACGGAGGCTACAGCCGGGTTACCTCAGGAACGGAAAGAGATGTCGGCTCAATTTACTCCTTTGAGAAGAAATGGACTACCAGAAGACATTGCAGGCGCAATCCTTCTGTTAGCTTCTGAGGAAGCAAAATTTATCACGGGTACTTATTTACCTGTCAGTGGCGGTACCCAAATGCTTTAACTTCAGTATTTCTTTAAAGAACTGTACATTCAACAGGAGCTAATTCTTATGCAAACTAACTCATCACAAAAACCGACAGCATCTCAATCGAACAACTCTAATGAAAATCAAACACCGCCGACAATTGACTACTGGCATGTTTGGGTTGACCAAGACGGCGTCAGCCACCAGTCCCGTTGCAAAATTCAGGATTTCATCCAGAAAAGCGTAGCACCGCCAG
Source organism: Scytonema sp. PMC 1070.18 (assembly GCA_035967975.1). Classification (GTDB taxonomy): domain Bacteria; phylum Cyanobacteriota; class Cyanobacteriia; order Cyanobacteriales; family Nostocaceae; genus Scytonema. Next base: position 13,225 of record JAWQFQ010000123.1, on the reverse strand, counting down.
CCTCTCCCCAGTGGATGAATCAGTTGCAGGAAGCCAATGCCAAAGTCGTTTTTAGTGTACTACCTGTTGGATGGACTGGAACTTGGCATGAGAATCCGAAGCCACAGTGGATTATCCCGTTATCAGGTCGCTGGTTTGTCGAAACCATGGACGGGCAGCGAGTGGAAATGGGTCCGGGCGAGATATCATTCGGAGAAGACCAAGGCACAAAAGAAGACAAACAAGGTCATAAAGGTCATTATTCTGGAACAGTAGGCAATCAGCCAGCGGTTTTGATGTTGGTACAACTTGAACAATCGCCAACTACAGAACAGCCTTGCCGTTTTAAATAAGACTTCAAGATGCTGCTTTCTTGCTTTACACCAAGGGAGTTCCAAATAAAAAAGTCTTCAAACATTTCTTGTGGTACGGGCGTCCTCGCCCGTGAACAAGCGAAGGTGGGTCGGATTTATTTTTTGGAAGTCCTTAATGATGCGCCGTTTTTTGCTACAGCAATCCTAAATGCTTCGTAAAAGCAGAGGAAAAGCAGAGGAAAAGCAGAGAAACCCAGTTTCTTTGAGACACCGGGTTTCTGGTCTCGCAATTTAGACAAATTCAATAGGATTGCTATATATAAACAAGTTTTAGAAATATGATTTAAAATACAATAAAATATAGCAGTTTTTGGTTGAATCGAATACAAACTGGAATTAAAAAACCACAGATGTACGCAGATAAACGCAGATAATTTGTACTTCATTCAAACGAAAAGCGCTATATGTCTAAAAGCTAAGGGTTGACGGCTGATAGCTGAGTACTTACTGAGAATTTAATAATATCCTCCCAAAGGTGGATAATAACACATAACAACATCGTTACTATACTAAACATACTAAAGTATGCTGTTGATTAGCTTATGTTCTTGTTCATTAAAATCGCGACAGCAGTTGAAATCAAGTTTTTAGATTGAAAGCACAATATCCCGCTTGAAAGCATAAAGACATTTTTTTGTCTTTCTAATACTGAAAAGATTGATATTAACATTGCTATTTTGTTGAAGATGATGTCAACTCTGTAGCAATACCTCTGAGGTACTAGAAATCCCGTATTTTGGAGATACCGGGTTTCTAATTTCCGCTCTTTCCGACAAGTATCGAACTCTGTAGTCTTGATTGAAGAATGAAGGAGAATATTATGGTAAGTAATGCTGCCAATCAGACTTCTACAAAATCTGCTCGTTCAGATAGTAGTAATGGAATTAAAATGTTTCCATCACCACAACAATTGGCAACACCAACGGATTTAAAACCAGAACACGTAAAAGCGGTAGTTGAAGCTGTAAATCCCTTGATTGCTGATGCCTATGCTCTTTACCTCAAAACTAAAAACTATCACTGGCATTTGTCTGGCTCTCACTTTCGCGACTATCACTTGCTTTTTCAGGAGCAAGCAGATTCCATTCTAGAATCAGTCGATCCATTAGCAGAACGGATGCGTCGCATTGGTGGAACCACTATTCGCAGTATTACTCACATTAGTCATTTGCAATCAATCGCTGATGATAATAGTGAGTTTGTACCACCAGATGAGATGATCCAAAATTTGCTAGATGATAATTGTCATATTGCTCAACGCCAACGAGCAGCAATTCATATTTGTGAAGAAAATCATGATTATCCGACGGCTAACATCCTTGAGGAAGTCCTCGATCAAACAGAGAAGCGGATTTGGTTCCTGTATGAAATTAGTCAGGGCGGTCAAAATATGAAATAGGTTGATATAGCAATCTACACATCATAAAGCGGAGACCCGGTTTCTCAAAGAAATTGGGTTTCTGATGTTGGCATGATTTTTAATATGTCAAAGCCCCTTGCTCTTTAAGTATCAGTTTTTTATTTTGATAAATTAGTAAAGCGCCGTCTGCTGTCACCTGATAAAGATAGTTTTTATTGCGGAACTCGTAACCGAGGAACCGTCCTGGCGTAACACCATCAGCACCAGTTGTATGGATAGTTTTGCCAGTCAGACTAATCGATTCACCAGTTTTTAAGCTCTTGCCAAAGTATTTAACATTGTTGCAAGTTACGTATCCTTCTGAGCAGTTTCTGGTAATTTTGACGTAGAAATTTTTAGTCTTTAAAGTTTCAGCATTAGCTGTTTGAGTCCAAAGGGTAATAACTGGTAACAGAGCCACCAAGACGGCAGATTTTTTGAAGTTCAACATATATTCTACAAATTAAATTAATAGCTGTTTGATAGATACAAATTGATTAACCGAATTCCGGAAAGAGTATGCGGTTAAAATAATAAAGATATCAAAATCAAGACTATACGTAAGCGTTCAGCACTTCAGCCTTCAGCAGTCAGCTTTAAAGCCTGTTTTTGGGTATATAGGCGTTCCCTTGTCCCATTATAAACACCTAATTAGCTCATAAAAGCTTGACGCTGCGGTACTGACGGCTGAACGCTTACCGCTGCACCATCGCTTATGAAAGTTGCATAAATCCTGGGAACTTGAAAAAATCACTACATAAGTTAAAATATGAGATAATTATGAAAGGAAACACGTGAAATGGCTCTTCCCCCAAAATTACCAAGCCTACCAGAAGTTCATCGCAGTATTCCAGTACCTCAGACTCGAAGTTTCTGGCGCAAGTTAATAGCCTATGGGGGACCAGGTTATCTAGTTGCAGTAGGCTATATGGACCCTGGTAATTGGGCGACTGATTTGGCTGGGGGCTCTAAATTTGGCTACACCCTTCTTAGTGTTATTCTATTGTCGAATCTCATGGCGGTGTTGTTACAATCTCTTTGTGTACGCTTAGGTGTAGCAACTGAGAAGGATTTAGCTCAGGCTTGTCGTGATTATTTTCCTCAACATATAAGTTTTTTTCTATGGCTGTTGTGCGAAATAGCGATCGCAGCCTGTGATTTAGCAGAACTTTTAGGTAGTGCGATCGCTCTGCAATTGCTGTTTGGTATTCCTTTAGCAATTGGTGTATGTCTGACAGCGCTTGATGTCATGATGGTGTTACTGTTACAAAGCAAAGGGTTCCGCTACATTGAAGCCGTTGTCGTCAGTCTCATCACCCTAATTTTTATTTGCTTTGCTCCTGAAATCTTCTTTTCCAATCCCCACTTTGGCGATATCATGCTGGGCTTTGTTCCCAGTTCACAAGTAGTACGCAACCCAGAGATGCTCTACATTGCGATCGGTATTTTAGGAGCAACAGTCATGCCTCATATTCGGATTCCGAATAGGTGATGGTAGCAGCACCAAACCTACAAGTTTTTATAAACCTCGTCATCATTGCGTTTGCCTACGCGAAAAATGTCAACCATCTTGGTTGTGTCGTCAATCGTATAAAGAATTCTGTATTCGCCTTGATCGACACGGTAACCTTCATAACCTTTTAAAGCTATGTAGTCGTGAGGTCTGGGATCGCTACAAAGAGAAAATATTTTTACACTTACCTGCTTAAATTGTTTAGCAGGTAAGTCTTTCAAGTCTTTTTCCGCAGTCTTAGCAATTCTTAAACTATAGCGTTCATTCATCGCCTCGACTAGCAATAATAGATTCTAAAGTAGTAAAACCATCATTTTCCTCAACTGCACGACGAAGCTCATCAGAATCAGTAGCGTCCTCAAGTGCTTGAAGTCGCTTTAAATCTTCTAACCCGATGACAGCTACAGCAGTCTTACCATGACGCTGAATTAGAATACGCTCACCACCATACTCAACACGATTGATAACCTCTTGAAAGTTTGCACGAGCATCAGATGCACTTATGACAGTCATAGTGCCTCACATTAATTAATAAAGTGGGTGATAAAAATGTACAAAATGTACAATTAGGTTAAAAAATACAAAAATTACTTTTTGTACAACTATTCTACTCAATATGTAATACATTTTCCAGATCAAAAAGTAGCTTTTTTGAAAACTCAGTTTTTAAAACTCCCCCCACACCCCACACCGCGATGGGTAACCACCCTTGAACTCTAGGAAAGTTAGCACAACTGGCATTCATAACTCGCGAGTACAGTCCACCATACTGTTAAGTGGACTAGGGTAGAACATCTAGTGTACATTCGTGCAGCCGTATGGTAGAGTCCGCAGACCTCACAGTATAAAACTTGACTAATTAAACTGAAGAGAGCAATAATTATTTTCTTAGCGACTTCTTAGGTGGTGTTCGATGTGCGCCAAAGTATTTTTCGCTGCGATAGCGAAGCCAAACCCGCAACACTTGTGGAATCTGCTCTTTTTGTTCTTTACTTAAAGTGTTGTAAAGGGCTAAAGCACGCTCGCGTTCGCCGCGACAAGCAGCGTTATTGTGAGCATCCCAATAGCTGCGAGCTACCCGAATCCGGCGACAAACTTCCTTAATCAATGCTTCTCCAGTCAGTGGCGTGTCTTGCTTTGCCATACTTTATATGTTGTTAATTTCTCATACTATCGTAGCCAATTTTTTATTAAGAAACCCGGTATCTCCAAGATACCGGGTTTCTAATTTTTGCTGCTCAAAACAGTCATAAATCTTTCCAAGTTCTTTATATTTACAACTTAGAGTTGGTCGCAAACTTAGATTTTAAAATCTTCAGGAGACGATATGTACTTGATAAGAGGCTACTGTACGTATATAAGTCGCGATCGTCTAACTCGCTACAGTGTTGCAGTTTTATCGGTTATAGTTGCGCTACTGCTGACCTTGTTGCTACAACCTCTGGTAAAATCAACTCTATTCTCCCTATTTTTCGCCTCTGTAACATTTAGTGCTTGGTATGGGGGATTAGAAGCAGGGCTACTAGCAACTATTCTCTCTATCTTAGCTAGCAACTTTTTTTTACCACCTATAGCTAACGAACCAGCCCTCAGACATGGGGCAAATTTTCTGCATCTACTCTTATCTGGGATAGTCGCACTGTTGGTTGGTTCTCTTTACGCCAACCTAAGTACTGCTAAACAAAAAGCGGAAACCAATTTAGCTAAACTTCAATTGAGTGAAGAACGGTATCGTCGCATTGTTGATACGGCTTATGAAGGTATCTGGTTAGTGAATGCACGGTTGGAGACTCAATATGTTAATCAGCGACTGGTTGAAATGTTGGGTTATAACGTCGAGGAGATGAGCGATCGCTCCTTTGATAAGTTGGTAGCTGAGACAGTTGGGATTGAAACTGCGGCAATATTAGCACAATGGCAACAAGGCAACAGACAGAGATTTGATTGTCGTTTTCACACTCAAAATGGTTCTCTTTTATGGGCAATTGTTTCTACCACACCAATTTTTACTCATGGTAAATTTTGTGGTGTGCTTCTAATGTTAACCGACATTACTGAACGTAAGCTAGCAGAAACAGAGAGAACAGAACTGCTGATGCGAGAACAGGTTGCACGGACAGAAGCAGAAGCCGCCAATCGTAGTAAGGATGAATTTTTAGCAATCCTTTCCCATGAATTGCGATCGCCCCTTAACCCAATTCTAGGCTGGGTAGAGATGCTGCAAAACCAAACATTAAACCAAGACACTACTAATTATGCACTTAAAACTATTGAACGTAACGCCAAACTACAAACTAAATTGATTGAAGATTTACTTGATATTTCTCGAATTATACATAAGAAAATCAGTCTGGATTTACATCCTGTTAATTTAGTAAATACAATTGAGGCAGCGATAGAAACAGTCATTTTAACAGCGCAAGATAAAGCCATCTCTTTATCATTTTTTATTGACGGTTTAGAAGTAAACATTGAGTCTGAATTTCTCGCAAGCAATCCTAAAGAATACTATATTATGGGAGATTCTAATCGTCTACAGCAAATTGTGTGGAATTTACTATCTAATGCTATTAAATTTACACCCTTAGGAGGTCAAGTTGATATCGAGTTATCTTGTATTAATTCTCCGATAAGTTGTGAACTGCTAAATTCAACACAAAAGCTAGCTCAGATTCAAGTTAAAGATACAGGTATAGGTATCAAATCCGAGTTTTTACCTTACGTTTTTGAATCTTTTCGCCAAGCAGATAATGATACAACCAGAAATTTTAGTGGGCTAGGTCTAGGTCTAGCAATTGTTCACCATTTGGTCAAACTCCATAATGGGACTGTTGAAGTTCAGAGTCTAGGAGAAGGATTAGGAACAACATTCATTGTCTCCCTACCACTTTTGCAAAATAAGGACGAGATAGAGAAAAATTATTTTTCAACACTTTCACATCTATCTAATACCTCATCAATTTTAACGGGCTTAAAAGTTTTAGTAGTAGATGATGAACCAGACTTTCGAGAGTTAATTGTTGTTGTACTCGAACAATATGGCGCAATTGTGACTAAAGCTGCATCAGCTGAACAAGCATTAGACATCTTAGCAAACTCAGAGCAAGATTTGCTTCTTAGTGATATTGGTATGCCAAAGGTAAACGGTTATACTTTAATGAATCAGATCAGAAATGGGGAAATAGGACAGAATCAACACATTTCCGCGATCGCCTTAACTGGCTATGCTCAAGAATTGGATAGACAACAAGCACAACTAGCAGGTTTTCAAAAACATTTAACCAAGCCGATCGCACCAGCTGAGTTAATTGCAGCCATCGTCAATCTCACTGGACGGAGTCTTGAAAATTGTGGGATTTAAACTTTAAGTTGTTCTTGGGTAGGAAAACCGTGTTGCTGTCTACCAACATCAGCATCAAACTTTTTGGATGTTTTGAAAAGTTCAAAGCGTCCATCAGCCGCATAAGCGCTATAGCGATCGCGTAGGGCTTGCATTTGCTCAGAGTTAAATGGCTGAAAATTGCGTGCGATCGCCAAGTTTTGTCGCAGCACGTCCAACGAATCGATACCACTAACGGTCGTAGCAACAGGAAGACTCATTGCATAACTCAGTGCTTCCTTGGGAGTAATCACACCTTTTTTAATTGCTTCACCATTACCACTAAAGCTTTTCATACCTATTGGGGCGATACCACGTCGGTTCAGTTCTGGTAAAACCTTCTGCTCAAAGCTTTTGTCCTTAAAAGTGGCGTCAAAACAGTTCAACGGTAGTTGAACCGTATCAAATGGATAATTGTAAGTTAGCATTTGAAGATGAATAGCTGGGTCTTTATGACCTGTAAAGCCTATAAAACGAACTTTTCCATCTCGCTTTGCTTGCTCCAAGGCTTCAATAGCACCATTGCGACGAAAAATAAGTTCGGGATCGCTATAGTAAATCACTTCATGAATCTGCCATAAGTCAAGATGATCGGTTTTTAACCTCCGCAAAGATTCTTCAAGTTGCTGCATAGCGACTTTCTTATCTCGTCCATGGGTACAAACTTTCGTCATCAAAAAAACTTTATCTCGCCTTCCTTGCAACGCTTTACCCATCCACTCTTCACTGCGGTGGTTGTTATACTCCCAAGCATTGTCCATGAAAGTGATTCCAGCATCAATAGCTTCATGAACAATACGCTCAGCTTCTTCGTAATTTTTTGCTTGACCCAAAGTTGCACCACCCAAACCTATCGCCGATACTTCAACTCCAGTGCGACCGAGCATTCGTGATAGGTTAAGGTCATAAACAATTTGTCAATAAGCAATAGTGCTTAAAATTTAGCCGAAAATACAGTTTGAAAACACTATTTTCGCTCCGGCGATCGCTTAAGATTTAGACCGATCATTTTTTCAAAGGCTGAAAAATCAGTACAAACGTGAATTAAATACCTCGTATTTGGTTTAATTCTCTGGATAATTACGAATTGACAAAAGTAATTTAGTCTTAACCTGTCACGAATGGCGACCGAGTGGTCTGCGAGGAATTTCACCAGAATTTGTAGTAGGAGTTGCAGCAACAGTTATATGCGCTCCCGCTTACCTGGCTAGCAAGGAATGTCAGTTATTGATTAATGAGAGCAAAGTTCACAAAACCCTGGAACAATTTGAGCAGATTCAAGCAAGCTAGGCGTTGACTCAATACTGCGTAGGTTTTGAAATCTAAATTGAGAAACCCACTAGGAACAGCTAGTGGGTACAATTTTGATTAAAAATAATCAGATTAAACTTCTTTCGTTTTGCAATGGTAAACAAATGTTGCGCGATCGCTTGACTCTGTGCATTATCCGGAATTTCGCTCCAGATGAAAAGATATCGAAAGATACAGAGGTGTGCAATGAGAAAGCCAGAGCAACAGCAAAAACAACTTATTAGCAACATCGACAAGTTCTTTTGTGATTGTGCTGGTGCTGATATTGAAACATTATCCCAACTGGGTAGTCAAAGCATCACTGAACATCCAACTTTTTGGTTTTACGTACCCGATCAACCAAATCCCACAACTCCAGTAGACTTCATGCTGACTGATGTACAAGGTAAACAAATTTACAAACAGACTTTTCAGTTAATGGGTACACCTGGTGTCATCGGGATTGCTTTACCCGGAAATACACCCGCTTTAGAAGTTGAGAAAACGTATAATTGGAACTTTTCTTTCAATTGCAATTCAACAAACACACGCGAGATAGTTTCCGTTAATGGAAGAATCAAACGAGTACAACCCAATTCACAGGTGGTAAGTCAGTTACAAGAGAGTACGGGACGCGATCGCATTATTATTTACGCCGAAAATGGTTTTTGGTACGACACTCTCACCGGACTCATTGAACTACACCGCCAAAATCCTCAGGATGAAGATTTGAAATCTGACTGGGAAGATTTATTGAAGTCAAATGAGGTGAAGTTACCAGAGATTGCAAGAGAACCAATTGTTTCCTGCTGTAAGTCTGAGGAGTAACTGTTATGGGTTCCCAAAGAATTGATCTGAGTTAAGCCCTAAATTAAAATTTGGGCTAAAAGCTCAAACCCGTTAAAACGGGTTAAAAGCTATATTCTTATATAGCCTGAATAAAACTCACGCATTCGATGTTCGCGATAGTGTCTCCGAAGGAGAAAACGTTCCCGCACCCCAGAGGGGAAGCAAGCTACGCGTAGCGTCTCGTTAGGAGAAGGGTAGACGCAAAAGCGCTAAGAAGTTAAAAAACTTTTATTATGGTTATACTGCCGGACATGAGATGACATATCATGGTGATGCAAATCTCACTTTATTTTCAGTAACAACTACAAATTGTTCAGGCAGTATATCTGCATAATTTTCTAATAATAGTTGAAGCTTTTCAATTTTATTTGTAGCCCTTTCATTTTCCAATCGCAAAAAAATTACACCTCTGTGCGGATTACCTTCTCGAAATATTTTTTCACCAAAATCTTTATCGTTAGTTATTAAAGTCCAATTTTCGACAAACGCTTTTTGTAGCACAACATCATCGCTTATACCCCGCGCTTCGTCATACACAGAGAAAACTTCATAACCTTGGTCACGCAACCAACGAGCAACTATTGACCCCGTACATTCATCTACAAGAAAGCGCATTCAAGTATTGTCCACTAATAGCGGCATAAAAGTTGTGTTCGATAGTGATTTACTAGCAAACAGAATACAAGCTTGAATATCTTCAGGACTCAGCCCGTTGTATTCTTTGAGAATTTCTGCGAAACTGGCACCATGAGCAAGTAGGTTAAGAATATACTCAACACTCAAGCGGGTTCCTCTAATTACAGGTTTTCCTACGAGAATCTTTGGGTTGAGGACTATACGTTCTAATAATTGCTGGTCTGTCATGATTTAGGGTGTGGTGTATCTAGTTTATTTTAATTTTAAGGCTAAACTGGAAAAACTAGAGTCACTACCAGAGACAAAATTACTTTTATGGCAACAGTTTTTACTGTATATTCGGAACAAATTGCAACAACAAATTCAAACAGACTTGCGCTTCTTAGAACCGGGACGCGATCGCTTCCAACACCTTAAAGCGACAGTTCAGGAAACGATTATCAACCAACCAGTTGAGATACAACTCGGAAAAGATGATCTGGGTGGTATTCCTCCGGAAATCTACAGTCAGTTGTATAAAATTTTATTAGAATGTGACCAATTTGAAAGCGCTCTAAGGTTGCGAACTTTCTTTAGAGCAAATGCGCCCCTGACACCTTGGCAACACCGTTGGCAAACTGGTAGTCCTTCTGAGCTTGTGGAAGATGCTATTGGTTATCTAAATAATAAATTTCGTAGTGATACAATGGAAAATGCATTAGTTATTCTCGTGCGTTTACTAGCCTCTTCAATAGACCCAGCCGATAGTCGTCATCAAACTTTAACTGTATTGGCAAAGAAACTTGAGACTTTTTTGTTTAAAGTTCATCTGAATAATTAGAAAATATAATTTCCCAACATTTCGGGAACTTTTTTATTAGGTAGTGTTCTGTGTTATTGGTGCTAAGGAGTAAAAAAATGTCACCTTACGAAGAAAATATCTTAACATTTGTATATATATTACAAAATCAACCAGAGCTATTAACGGCAGAAGACCGCGCTGACATACTAAAATTACTAGCAACTCTCCCAGATGATGTTGAAGAAATCTCAAATGCGATCGCCCTCTGGTACGAAACACGTCCGCAAATCCTAGATGCTATCCTCAACGTACCCATTGAGGATTTAGATAGTTTACGAGCTGCGGGCGGTGGTACTACTCGCATCACAAATGCAGAAACTAAAGGGATAATTGAAAACTCGGTGAATCAAAGCAGTAAGTCAAATCAGTCAAACTCTTCATCATCTAAAACGAAAAAAAAAGGACATGATATTAACCCGTTTTAACGGGTTGATCGCATGATCGCCCAAATTTTAATTTAGGGCAAAACCTCCAAGTATTGAAACCCTATTAACTGATATCGTTAAAAACTGTCCGAGCCCTAAAGTTCAATATTTGAGTATGTTAATCAGTCGCTAAAGATTACGCAAGAGATAGGCGATCACCCTAAATATACTAACAACGGTTTAGAACTTGATTTTTCGACAATTGTTAACCCACATTCCCCACTTCAATAAGTAGCATGAATAAACTACATTCACAGTCAATAAAAAACTATTGTTTTTAACAATCAAGTTCTAAAAAAAATCAATTATGCCCGCCCAAAATTTAGCTTTTTCTCTACAATAAAAAGCTATCTAGATAACCAGGGTAATATCTGGCCACTCATTCCAATTTCAAGAAAAGGTTTTTTCTACTCCAAGTAATTATCCCAGGAAGCCAAAACTTCTTGCCACTCCTCATCCGTTTCGGGTGCTTTCCCTTTGATAAGCCCTATAAACCGGGTTAACTTCTTTGCTTTTTGTGCGTCTTCACCAAAAACCTCTACCAAATCGCGCTCGAAATTAGGATTGTAGCCTTTAGCCACAAGATCTGCGTATTCGGTATCGGTCATGTTCAAGTCGTAGATGGGTTCCTTTGTCATATTGGAGGTGCTCGCGTTTAGGGACAGATGCTTCTATTCTGGCTTACTAACAAGGGTTTGGCACTGTTACAGTAGAAATATGCACTGGGGAATTTTGTAGCGATCGCACACAGTTATGCTCTATGTTACAAATGCCCAGGCGCTCGCATCGCAATTGCACTCCCCTGAAAACAGCACTCACAAAAGCTGCTTCTATACTATCGAGAGCAACGAGCAGAAGAAGACTAAATGTTGCGATCGCACTCATGACGAATTCAAGCAAAATCGACTTTCTGTGAATTTTCAATTTCAGAGATAAACGTTGAGTAACCAGAAGCACTGATTGCAAGAAAATCTTCTGGGCGAGTCATAGCAACGTACATCAAACACCGCTCTGCCTCCTCAAACGTATCCCCAAACTGTCGTGGTAAATGGTCAGCCCGAAGACATCTACACTCTACTTGGGCAAATTAGACATGAGTTTTGATGAAGTTCTGTTAAAAAGGGTCTTCAGTTATTTATAACTCCCGGTTCGCCCATTTTTTCATAAGTTAGAGAAAATAAGTAGTTAAAAGTATATCCAGCGACATATTGTCAAAGGTACAGGGTAGGTATATGTTCGGGTTTATGCATACAGAACCGATAATTACACAGGAGCGTATTCTTGTTTTGCTTGGGTTCCCAATTACTATCTATACTCAACTTGATGGTCAATCTTTGACTCCTGAGTAAGCGCGGAGTCTCCGAAGCGCAAGTGTCGAAGGCTAAAACACCAAAATATTTAACTTTTGACAGCAGAAAATATCTGTTTTTTACAACGAGAAAAACGCCAGCTACTTCAAAGAAACAAACCTAATTTTTACTTCTTATTTGTACACAGACGCCTACCCAAGAAGGTGTCCGCATTCGCACGTTTTTTAGTGCAAATAAAGTATATTATTGCACTTTTCCTACTGATATCATTTCTGCCTTTACGCTTTTGCTCCCCTTTTATCTAACTCCTAAAAAAATAGGCGAACCGGGAGTCATAACGCTAAGCAAGGAAGTACTGGATACCCTTGACGAGCAAACAGTTATCAATATACTGTTTCGGCTCGCAGGTTACATAATTATTTGCATAGAACGCATCCAAACCTTATCTCCTGACTCGCAGCGCCGACTGTTACTTGTTGGCGATCAATTTGAGGAAATTTATACTCTTTGCTTAGATGCAAGCGATCGCAAAATTTTCTTAGATGGATTGCTGCAAGCAGTGAAAAATGCACCGTTTTTTACTCTCGTGCTTACCTTGCGGGCGGACAGTGAAGAACAACAAGAAAAAGCGCAACGGGTGTTTATTCAGTTGGTGCAACCAGGAGAAGGAACGGAAGATACCCGGAAGTTAGCGACGAGTGATGAAGTGGGGGATAACTGGGATTTGGTAACACACTTAGCGGATGAACGTTTGGTAGTGACGAACCGCAACGAGTTGACAAATGAAGAAACGGTGGAAGTCGTCCATGAGGCGTTGATTCGCCATTGGGGACGGTTGCGGGGATGGATGCAGGAGAACCGCAAGTTTAGTGTTTGGCAGGAAGGGTTGAAGGTAGCGTTGCAGCAATGGGTGGAAAGTAACAAAGATGATGGGGCTTTGTTGCGGGGTGCGACTTTGGCGGTGGCGGAAGATTGGTTGCAGCAAAGGGGTGAAGAGGTTAGTAAGGCGCAGCGATGGTTTATTGAGAAAAGTGTGGGGTTGCGGGAGAGGGAGAGGAAGCAGAAGGAGAGGTTGCGACTGAGTGTGATTGCTGGGTTGTCAATGCAGAAGATAAACATTTATGTGATGATATCAAACGTTGAGGTCATTCACCTCCCCCACCATCTGTAAAATACGAGTATACAGAGCATCTGCAACCCTGAACCCTGCTGTTGCAATCAACCCATCCA
>JAWQFQ010000122.1:0-26250 GCA_035967975.1 Scytonema sp. PMC 1070.18 | reverse complement strand
ACTCCCGCAAATTTTTCAAATCGAGTTCAAAATCTTCTATTTCATAAGAATACAGGGGTATTTTGCGTTCACCAAGCAACTGCTGAAACTGTATTTTATCCATTTCTGCCAACTTGCTCGCATATCCAAGGGGAAGTTTTCCGGATGCAAACAGTAATAGAGCAACTTCCTGTTTAAATTCGGCTTCTGTCATTCCACTCGCACGCAAAGTATCATCTGATATGACGACGCTCATTTTTCCCTTTTGCTAAAAATTTCAGTAGATTAAATAACGCGAGCATTATCGAGACGCGAGATTCACTCTTTGTAGGAGTTTGCCCGGCACGATTATCTCAATAATAACCCCGATATTAGCGCAGAAGATAGGCGTTTGTGTGACGACCTACTCACGTTGATGGTCAATAGTGAAGTTAGCTCTCGTACTTTATAGTTTATCAACTGTTGATAGTCACAAGGCTTCTGTAACTAAAATAGAAGTATCATTCAAGCGGAGTGAAGTAATTATGGGTAATGAAGTTGAACTACTTGAACACTGGCGAGAACTCGCACTGGAAAAGCAACGAAAAGTTTTAGATCCTAGAAGCGATCGCCGCTTTGGCTGTGCGGTTTACATCGCTATGCCAACGGCTATCTAAACATTCGATTTAATAAGCTATGCGATTTACTTGGGACGAAAACAAACGTCAGTCAAACTTGGTTAAACATGGCTTTGACTTTGCGGATGCCTCGCCCGTCTTCGCAGGACCGACATTTACCTACGAAGACGATCGCTTTGCCTACGGTGAGCAGCGTTTTATCACGCTCGGTCTATTGGAGCAAACCCTAGTAGCAATCGCCCACACAGAATCCAACAACGAGATCCGTATCATTTCAATGCGTAGAGGTACCAAACGTGAGCAATTTATCTTCTGACAAAATCTCTCAAACTGATTGGGAGCGAGTTCAAGCAATGCAAGATGAAGACATCGATTTCTCAGATATTCCTGAAGCGACTGAAGAGCAGATGGCACAGGCAGTCTTAAGAGTTGGGGGAGTTCCTGTTGAGCGAGGCAAGCAACAGGTGAACATGATGCTTGATGCCTTTATTGTTGAATATTTCAAACGCATTGCTGGTGAGCAAGACTACCAAATTTTAATTAATGCAGCTTTGTCGGACTATATTCGTCAACATCCATGTACCACCCAATCCACCTGATTTCTTAAGTTTTATTACAAGTTCGTCAATTTACGAATTACGCAGTTGAGTGAGAAACCGCCATTAAAACCGGATAGCAAGAGCGAGAAAGCTTCCCCATACCTTGTTCTCACTGTTCAAAGTCAACAACAGCAATCAAGACTGCGTAGGTTTTGAGAAATTGTAGGTTCGGTAGAGCGGTAGCGTTACCCAACCTACGGGAACTAAAAACTTGCGAAAGTCCACACACAGCGTCACACTCAAGCGATCGCCTTGACGATATAGATTGAATGAAAATTGCGATCGCTTTACAGTATGGGTTAAATTACATAATTTTATTTTTCAACTTCCAAACTCAGTAAACTGACGTATATATGGTTCATGAAACGCCAAAATAATATCTTGCTTGGGTACTCCCATTTCCACTAATTGATTAGCAATTCCAACTTCAGTACCATCATGTTGAATCCAAATTCTCCCATCTTTAATATCAAGATGTAAGATACAACCAAAATCCCGTTTATTTCCTCTCCAACCGACGTAAAGTAGTTGATAATGGTCTTGTTGTTCGTCAAAAATTGTTTGCACTTCATACTCTTCGGATTTTCGTGACATCGAAGCTCGCTTTTGCCGTTCGGAAAGAAGATATCTAATATATTGTCGATATTGTTCTACAGCCATTGACTAATAACCTCCCCTTCTATATCGTATATCATCAATCGTAATTGATATTTTGCAACTGCCGAATATAATAAATTTTCGTTGAAAAAAAAGTTTCATAAACAGGCAATCTTACAGCTAAATAAAGTACGCGATCGGGTTCAATTTTATCTAACGCATCCCGATAATTTAAAAATTGTCCCAAAGCTGTATGAAATTCTGAAACATTCGATGGACTAATAAAACTTTTAATTTCCACCGCTATTTTTTGTCCCTCTCGCTCTGCTCCTAGAAGTTCCTCGGCTGCTAAATCAATCTCAAAGTCTACATCATCCACATTAATTTCATAAGGATCAGCCGTAATCTTCCAGCCATCTTTTTCGCGCATCATTTCTGACAACCCGCCTGAAATCTATCTTTTGCCATAGGAGTTGAATATACTAAAAATTAGGCTGTTAAAGGTAGATAATACACAACATACCCTTTAATTCCTATTTTAACTTAGGGGTTAGTTTGGCAGTAACGCCATTAGATGTGCAGAGCGATACCTACGACACACTTCCTTTCTCTTCTCTTCTTTTCTCTTCCCTCCGGGACGCTACCGCGAACGAGACGCTGCGCGTAGCTTGCTTCCCCTCTGGGGTACGAGATGCTGCGCGTAGCTTGCTTCTCCGGAGGAGTACGGGATGCGACCCGATCGCAAACGTTTGTAACTGTGTATGATAATACAGAACAAATCGTCAGAATCTTCAGAAAACCTGCGTAAAAACTCCCCACCACGTTCGTATAAGGGTTTGAGGAGGTAGGGGAGAAAGCATGATTCATGAGAAGTAGATACTGTTATTTTTCAGCAGAAAGATAATTGGATTGAAATTGAATTCAGTGCAGAATTAGATGAGAAATTTAGCATCAAGATAATTTTAGGGGAGCCAAAAATCACACAGGATTTTGTTGTATGATTGTCATCAACCGCTAAAAATTATAAAATTACGGCTAAATAAACTGGCGCAAACGAGCGTGATTGGTTCGTAGTTGCGCTGTATTTGCACACATACATTGCAATAACAAACAAAATTCTCAAACATTCACCACTTATCAAACAAGAAATATAAAGAACTAACACATTACATCAAATATGAAAAAGCTGGTCATCCTTAAATTTAATGGCAATTTTGACTCAGGATTTCACGTCAATTTGGAAGTGGCAAATGAGGGACAAGGAGCTTATCGGACAATTACAGGACAATTACCAGAGAATCTGAGAATTATCCAACTATTAAACAATTGGCACGATACCTATCGCAGTCGATACGGTCAATTTAGAATCAAAGCTATTCAAGGACGCAACATTAATATTGAATCCCTGAATGAAAAATGCGAAAAGCAATCAATAAACTTACTCGATAATTTTAATCAATGGCTCGCTACACCATCTTTTAGCTCAATTATTAATTCTCTCCTCAAATTAGAAACCGAAAATGAAATTAGAATAATTATTACTACCTCTTGCCATGAATTACGTCAGCTTCCTTGGCATTTGTGGAATGCTTTAACGAGGTTTCCACTGCTAGAAGTGGCTTTAAGTTCGCCTAATGCCGAACGGGGCGAGCGACCATTACGAGAAAAGATTAGAATATTAATTATTTTAGGCGATCGCACGGGAATTAATATAGACGCAGATCGGCGATATTTGCAAAGTTTCTGTGGCGATGATGCAGAAATTATTTTAATTGACAACCCAACTCGTGAGGAATTAAAGAATTACCTGCAAGATAATCAGGGCTGGGATATGTTGTTTTTCTCCGGACATTCCCAAACTCAAGGAATGCAGGGAAGGATTTATTTAAACGACAGCGATAGTTTAACGATGGCAGAATTGAGGGATGCTTTGCAAGTGGCGATTAAAAGACGATTGCAAATAGCGTTTTTTAATTCCTGCGATGGGTTGGGGATTGCATACGAATTAGAACAATTGAATATTCCCCAAGTCATTGTGATGCGACTCCCCGTACTGGATAAAGTAGCACAGGAGTTTTTAAAGTATTTCTTGCAAGAGTTTACTAGTGGGAAATCTCTCTATATTTCTGTGAGAAATGCGCGGAGTGAGTTACAAAAACTTGAGTCAGAATTTCCTTGTGCGAGTTGGCTTCCTGTCATTGTCCAAAATCAAACGGAAACTCCACCAACTTGGCAAAGTTTGGGGAGAATTTCTTTCTGTCCCTACCAAGGTTTAGAGAAATTTACAGAAGAAAAAGCAGAGTATTTTTTTGGCAGAGATAAGGCGACTTCCCAGCTAGTTGCTGCTGTTAATAATAGACCTTTAGTTGCCGTAATTGGTGCTTCCGGAAGCGGGAAGTCATCGCTGGTGTTTGCTGGTTTAATTCCTCAGTTGCGTAGAGATATTGTTAATAATTGGGTGATTCTGTCGTTTCGTCCGGGGAAAAATCCTTTTGAATCTTTGGCTGTGGCGTTGATTTCGGCGTTAAATTTACCAGAAGATTCGCGACGTTTGGCGCAATTAGAACTCGATGTGAATTTGAAAGGCGATCGCTCGACGCTGCAAAATTTTATCACAGACTTAACTCATGGCGATCGTCTTGGGGGAGAAGTCACGCGAGTGCTGTTGATAGCAGACCAATTTGAAGAAATTTATACCCTATGTACGGATGCAAGCGATCGCAAAATTTTCTTAGATAGTTTACTGCAAGCGGTAAAAGATGCACCGTTTTTTACGCTGGTGCTAACTTTGCGGGTAGATTTTTTAAGTAGGGCGCTTGATGATTACGAACCTTTTGGTAGGGCGTTACAGGAGTATCAACTAGAACCTGTTGTGCGGATGAATCGTTCGGAGTTGGAGGAAGCGATTACACGTCCTGCAACTCAATTGGGCTTTGAGTTTGAGGAGGGTTTAAGCAACACCATAATTAATGATATCCAAGATGGAGATGGGCGTTTGCCGTTGCTGGAGTTTACCCTGACTCAGTTGTGGAAGCAACAGCATTCAGGGAGGTTGACGCATCAAGCGTATAAAGATATTGGTGGTGTAGAGAAAGCGCTGGCGAATTATGCTGAAGGGGTTTATGCAGACTTGAGTGAGTCAGAACGAGAAAAAGCGCAACGGGTATTTATTCAGTTAGTGCAACCGGGGGAAGGTACGGAAGATACCCGCAGGTTAGCGACGAGTGAGGAAGTGGGGAGAGATAATTGGGATTTGGTGACGCGCTTGGCTGACAAGCGTTTAGTGGTGACGAACCGCAATGAGTTAACAAATGAGGAAACAGTGGAAGTCGTCCATGAGGCGTTGATTCGCCATTGGGGACGGTTGCGGGGATGGATGCAGGAGAACCGCAAGTTTCGTGTTTGGCAACAGGGGTTGATGGTTGCGTTGCAGCAATGGGTGGAAAGTAACAAAGATGATGGGGCTTTACTGCGGGGTGCGCCTTTGGCTGTCGCGGAAGATTGGTTGCAGCAACGGGGTGAGGAAGTTAGTAAGGCGCAGCGATGGTTTATTGAGAAGAGTGTGGCGTTGCGGGAGAGGGAGAGGAAGCAGAAACAGAGATTGCGACTGAGTATTATTGCTGGGTTGGTTTGTGCTTTGCTGGTGATTTCGGGATTTGCTGGGGTGAGTGAGATTCGCAGAATTAATTCCCAAATGAGTCAATTAAGTTTCAGTTCAGAAAAATATTTTGAACAAAATCTCCAAGAGGAGGCGTTAACAGAACTGATCAAAGCAGGAAAACTACTCAAAAGTTTTTGGAAACCTTGGATAACACCACAAAATCGAATGCAAGCTATATCTACATTGCGAGAGGTAGTCTATCGGTTTAACGTTAAAACCCTTAAAAGGCATACATCCAATGTTTACAGCGTTAGCTTTAGCCCAAATGGCAAAACCCTTGCTTCTGCATCTAGTGACGGAAAGGTGAAACTGTGGGATGTCAACAGTGGTAGAGAAATTAAAACCCTTGAGGGGGATACATTTGGTGTTAGAAGCGTCAGCTTTAGCCCAGATGGCAAAACCCTTGCTTTCGCATCTAGTGACGACACGGTGAAACTGTGGGATGTCAATACTGGTAGAGAAATTAAAACCCTTGAGGGGCGGCGTACAAACACTGTTTGGAGCGTCAGCTTTAGCCCAGATGGCAAAACCCTTGCTTCTGCATCAAACGACAAAACGGTGAAACTGTGGGATGTCAATACTGGTAGAGAAATTAAAACCCTTGAGGAAGAAATTAAAACCCTTGAGGAGCATACATCCTTTGTTACTACAAGCGTCAGCTTTAGCCCAGATGGCAAAACCCTTGCTTCTGCATCTTCTGACACAACGGTGAAACTGTGGGATATCAACAGTGGTCGAGAAATTAAAACCCTTGAGGAGTTTGCATTTGATATTGAAAGCGTCAGCTTTAGCCCAGATGGCAAAACCCTTGCTTTTGCATCAAACGACAAAACGGTGAAACTGTGGGATCTCAACAGTGGTCGAGAAATTAAAACCTTTGAGGGGCATACACTCTTTGTTGAGAGCCTCAGCTTTAGCCCAGATGGCAAAACCCTTGCTTCTGCATCACAGGACGAAACGGTGAAACTGTGGGACATCAACAGTGGTCAAGAAATTAAAACCCTTAAGGGGCATACAGGCTCTGTTGAAAGCGTCAGCTTTAGCCCAAATGGCAAAACCCTTGCTTCTGCATCTGGTGACAATACGGTGAAACTGTGGGATGTCAGCAGTGGTAGAGAAATTAAAACCCTTGAGGAGCATACAAACTCTGTTGACAGCGTCAGCTTTAGCCCAGATGGCAAAACCCTTGCTTCTGCATCTAGTGACGATACGATAATTTTGTGGAATTTTGATTTAGACGACTTGCTGGTGCGGGGGTGTGGTTTGATACACTACTACCTGCAAAAAAACCCTGATGTCAGAGCAGAAGATAAACATTTGTGTGATGACATCAAGCGTTGAGAGTCAATAGTGATGTTAATTCAATTAAAATAAAAATAAGCTCGATACACTACACCCTATACAGCGCAACATGAAACCATCAAATTTACGTACAAAGCTTATATCAGAAATCAATCTCATTCCGGAAGAAAAGCTGGAAGAAGTATATAACTTTATTCATTCTTTTCGAGTCGGTGTAGAAGCATCTCAAGGTACAACCGAACAAATTATGCAGTTTGCAGGTTGTTGGAATGATATGTCAGATGAAACATTTTCCGACTTCAATGAAGAAATAATCACACGTCGTCAGCAGGCTTTATAGCTAGATATGGTTGCGATCGCGTAACCCTCAAATATAGTTAGCTCTCGTACTTTATAGTTTATCAAATTTTGATAGACAATTTAGAAAATTTCCAAAAATGTGTAAGAACACGGTTGTCATCTCGTAAACATAATCAAAGGCATTCAAACGAAGCAAATAGACGTTTACAATTATGGCATCCTCGTACATTCGCAGAATCTTTTTCACCACATTAGGTCTTAGCAGCAGCATTTTACTAAACCTCAACACACCAAGTTTCGCGCAAGCACTCATTACATTACCACCGCTTTCTACAACTACAAATTTATCAACTTCTACCCCACGAGTACAACCTAAAAAGACTAATTTACAATGGGTTTACAGCGTAGCAGAAAGAGTCATTCGTGCTAATGGACTTGATGACCATCCTTGGCGCTTTCAAATCAGTGATGAATATGAGATCAATGCCTACGCTGGAGAATTAAACAAAATAGTTATTTATAAAGGCTTCCTAGACCAAATACATGGTGATGATGCAGCTTTAGCTTTTATTATCAGTCATGAATTAGCCCACCACACACAACGCCATTTTGCACAGCAAAAAGAAGCCTACGCTAGTTTAAAAGAAAAATTACTCAAAGAAGCAGAAGCAGAATATAACAATTGGATTGTACAAGAACGGAGAAAATCTAAAACTCCCATATATCCAGCTACAAAAGATGTCATCAAACAACGAATTATTATCCAGAAAAAACAAGAGTTTGATAGAACAATGCTTGCATTAAGTCGCCAGCATGAATTTCAAGCAGACGAAATCGGTTACATCTATACGATCAAAGCTGGTTACGATCCAAATGGAGGTTTGCGAGTTTTTAACCTGTTTTCACGTTTACCTTCGGACTACACAGAAAATAGCAGCCATCCACCGACACAACAAAGAATTAATGCACTTAACCAAGCGATGAATAAATATTTGTGGTTTCCTTTATGGAGAGATGGCAATGAGCGGTTAAAAAATAATCCTCAACCACTAAAATTAGATTTGTCAGAGGATGGAGTGTCTTTGCGAATCAACTCCAGATTTATCTCTCGATAATTTCTCTATCACCGTTGCTCATAAAGGTGCTTCTCATCATCGATCTCAAAAAAATTTTCAGAAATTGCGTATTTGGACACAGGTAAATTCGTAGATGTAAGCGAAGAGGTTAAAAGGAGAAAAGGAAGCGAGTGCCTTCTTTGATTACACACCCTACACCAATAGATTTGACTGGTAATATATCCAGCCCACCAATCAATAAAACTCTTGTGTGACTTGCTTTTCATTTACCCGCAATTCATACATTTGCAAAATACACGTTCGCTTGTTTAAACGCAATTATTTGCGTTTCTACTAGAACATTGTGCTGGTTTTAAAGCACATAAATTTCCGGACAAAAACACCAACAAATTCCGCAATAAAGGAAGCTTAACTTATGAAACTCAAAGCTAAATTCTTCGGTGCAGTTGCTGTTATTTCTGGTATCTCCGGTTCGCTTTTGGTCGCATCTACTCCCGCCCATGCTAACACTTTTCTTGAAGAAGTGGGGATGCAATTAATAAGTGCTGCAATTCATGGTGGTCTGAATGGTTATCAGTTAACCCATGAACCTTTCATCGATGAGCTGAGTAGTGGTGGCTCTAATTATCTAACCATAAATCTGCGTGCAGGACAACAATATGGTATCCTTGGCGTGTGCGACAGAGACTGTGGAGATTTAGACATCACTCTTTATAATGACCGTGGTCAAGTCATTACGTCTGATACCGGAGATGATGACATTCCGACTGTCAGCTTAACTCCAGTTAGAAGTGGAACTTACAGAGTTAAAGTTGATATGCCCAATTGCCAAACCAGGATGTGTTACTACGGAGTTGGGGTTTTTGGTAAGTAAGAAAATATTTTGATGCACAGACACAAAGTCACTCTTGTTTACTTTGTGTCTTTGTGCTTGTGAAGGAGAACTAAAAACTGGAGTCGGTGAAGCAATAAATTAATATCGTGTCCTATTTCGCATGAAACCTGGTATAATTCCGTTTTGAGTAAAACCATTAATTGCGAGATACCGATCGCGGTATTTTGACTTTGCCATCTTCTTCGCCTGCCGTTTCGTCCATTGCCGCATTCGGGGGACAGCAGGCACATCCTGAAACTTCTTTTGATACCGCCCTATCCCTGTAATCAAAGCGATAAGCGAAGCGCTTAACGGCTAAAGCCGTATCGCACTAGCAATCTGCTTACAGCAAGACTCTGGATACCGCACCACCTGTTCTTCTGCAAACCGAATTACAATCCAATTGCCCTCTAAAAAGAAAGAATTGCGTTGAGAATCTTGGGGCTGGTCTACACAGTGAGTTGGTTTTCTTGAATTATAAGCGTAGGGTTCATCAATTTCACAATCAATAGCGAGTCCAATCTCATCAAATAAAATTGCAAAGTCAATGCTATAAGAATACTCTGTCCCATCTATCGGAAACCTCAACTGAGTTTGTACCCGCCCCGGAAAATGCTGTTCCAGAACTTGTTTAAACAAAACCTCAGATGCGCCAATCGGTGCATCACTCACACCATCCGGTTTTCTCACTCGATTGTGGAGAGTGAGTTTGAGCTTTTTTAGTCGTTGTTGTAGGAACTGCCTTTGCTTTAAGTCCCCACGATTCACAACTTGGGGAGCGGATAATTTTTCACCAATGATGTCAGTTGAATGTTCGCTAACACTCTTCTTAGTTGAAGAATTTGAGAAAAAGCGATTTATATCTGCCTTCAAACGTTGATAAAGCTAGAACCCACTCCCAATTGCCCCACCTCCTAACAAGCTGTGGCGTGGCTGCGAGATCGTTTTGGTGAATCGGGGATGATAGCTGCTGTAACAAATCATGCAATTAATGAAGCCCAACAAATAGCGATCGCAGAACCAGTTCCCAAATTTACACCCCCAGTGCCCAATGAGAAAGGGTGGCAGGCAGTGCAACACTACCTGACGAAAGAACGCAAACTAAGCGAAAACTTAGTGCAGGCTCTGCGCGATCGCGGATTGGTTTATGCTGACTCTAAACAAAATGCCGTGTTCATCATGCGCTCAGGAAGCCGCGATCGCGCTTCGTACCAGCCCAATGCACAATTACCTTAACCTGTCAAGAATGCTCTTAATGAGAATGAACTTAGTTATTATAGATAGTAGAAAATATTTCAAGAAAATTTGATGATTTCTACCTACACTGCGACTCCTGACATCATTGTTGTTGGTTTTCATGCACTTTCCGATCCACTAAGAGTCAGGGTTTTGGAACTGCTGCGAGACCACGAACTGTGTGTGTGCGACTTGTGCGATGCTTTGGGGGTAACTCAGTCAAAACTGTCTTTTCACCTTAAAACCCTCAAGGAAGCGGGTTTAGTTTGCTCACGTCAGGAGGGGCGCTGGATATATTACAGCCTTAACCTACCTCAGTTTGTTGTACTAGAACAGTATTTATCTGAGTTTCGTCGCTTTAGCCAAATATTACCTACTCGTGCTTGTAAAGATACATTATGAAGGCTATCGTTTAGCTGAAATTCAATACCATCAAGGCGAAATTGGGACTGCCTTTGAAGGTGTTCCGGAACCGTATATAACTATTGCGGAATTGTTACGCAGACAAGTTAAGTTCCAAACTGAGCAAGAAGCTCAAAGAGCTAAAACTCCAAGTCGTGCTCAAAACTAATTTGTGCATTCATGGCAACCTTTGAGAAGGTGATAAAAACTTTTGAAACCAAATTTAATGATTCTGCCGCTTCTACAATCCTAACCCTCTATCCCACCGCCACTACCTAAGTCCAATTAAAATATCAATTTTTTTTATAACGTTCTGTAAACACAGATGACATTCTGATTGACAAATCAATTTTTTTTGAAATGATAGAGCTATACTTTCACTATATGCATCTGGGTTAAGTCATGAAAGTCAAGAGATTGACGATCGCATTTGGGGTGTTAGCTTTGGTAGCAGGCTGTACAACGTCTTCCACAAAGGTGTCACAGGAGGTCACTCAAGTTAGCAATATGGAAACGGTTGCAGCCTCATCCACTGTTAGGGTTGATGGTTCGAGCACAGTCTACCCAATCACACAAGCGATCGCAAAGCAGTTTCAAGCCGAGCAAAAAGATAAAGTAACGCAGACAAAAGAATTTTTAACGACGAGCTTGTAGTTGGACACAAAATTACTTCAATGAGTACAAACCATTCACGCGCAAATCAAGGTGCAGTTAAAGCAGGAAGCAATCTCAGTTTTTTTGAGAAATACCTAACCGTTTGGGTGTTTCTATGTATCTTGGCAGGGATTGCACTAGGAAGATTATTTCCTGGAGTCGCGGTGGCTTTAGATGCTATGAGCATTTATCAAGTCTCTATTCCCATCGCCATCTGCTTGTTTTTCATGATGTACCCGATCATGGTGAAGATAGACTTCACACAAGCAACAAATGCCATTCGCGCCCCAAAGCCTGTTCTTCTCACCTTAGTTGTGAACTGGCTGATTAAGCCCTTCACAATGGTGGCGTTTGCACAGTTCTTTCTGGGTTGGCTGTTTCGTCCACTGCTTACAGGTACAGAACTGATTCGAGGAACGGAAGTCACACTTGCTAATTCTTACATTGCAGGCACAATTTTATTGGGAATTGCACCTTGTACCGCAATGGTCTTGATGTGGGGTTACTTATCTTACGGAAATCAGGGACATACCTTGGTGATGGTGGCAATAAATTCTCTAGCAATGCTGTTTTTATATGCACCGTTAGGAAGATGGTTGCTGGCGGCAAATGATTTGACAGTACCTTGGGAAACTATTGTTTTGTCAGTGCTGATTTACGTAGGCTTACCACTGATTGCAGGAATGTACAGCCGTTACTGGATTCTGAAGAATAAAGGGCGGGAATGGTTTGAACGTCGGTTTCTCAAGTATCTCACTCCAATTTCTATCACGGCTCTTCTATTGACCCTGATTTTGCTATTTGCATTCAAGGGTGAACTAATAGTCAACAACCCATTGCACATTTTGTTGATTGCAGTTCCGTTGTTCCTTCAGACCAACTTTATTTTCTTGATTAGTTATGTGGCAGCACTAAAAATGAGATTGCCCTACGAGGATTCTGCACCTGCAGCACTGATTGGTGCAAGCAATCATTTTGAAGTTGCGATCGCAACAGCCGTTATGCTTTTTGGTTTAAACTCTGGAGCCGCACTGGCAACAGTTGTCGGTGTGTTGATAGAAGTTCCGGTGATGTTGATGCTAGTTGAATTTTGCAAACGTACCGCAATGTGGTTTCCACGAGAACCAGAAAAGGCGACTTTACGCGACCCTCGTTGTGTCAGCCCTTATAGTTAAACAGGGGAATCAGGAGTAGGGGAAGAGCGTATTTCTTTCATTTTTCCCCTTTCTCAGACCTCTCAAATGTTTGCGGTCTCTCAAAATCAATACAGTCATGACAACATTCAATCATCCACCGAGAATATTATTTTTGTATGGTTCTTTGCGAGAGCGTTCTTACAGTCGTCTCCTTGCAGAAGAAGCGGCTCGAATTATAGAGGGATTTGGTGCAGAAGTTAGGTTTTTCAACCCTCGTGAATTACCCATTCATAACAGCGTACCAGATACCCATCCTAAGGTACAGGAATTACGAGAATTGAGCCAGTGGTCTGAGGGTCAAGTGTGGTCATCTCCGGAAATGCATGGCAATATCACTGGTATCATGAAAAACCAAATTGACTGGATTCCTCTAAGTCTAGGAGCAGTCAGACCAACTCAAGGTAGAACTTTAGCGGTCATGCAAGTGAGTGGAGGTTCTCAGTCTTTTAATGCGGTAAATACAATGCGGATTCTAGGGCGTTGGATGCGTATGTTTACAATTCCAAATCAGTCTAGTGTTGCTAAAGCTTACCAAGAGTTTAATGAAGACGGAACGATGAAGGATTCACCTTATCGCGATCGCGTAGTTGATGTGATGGAAGAACTTTATAAGTTCACCATGTTGTTGCGTGACAAGGTTGATTACTTGACAGATCGTTATAGCGAACGTAAGGAAAAAGCTGCCAAAGAAGCAATTCTACTGGCAAACCAAGCTCTTGAAATGAACTCAAGTAAAAACACGTAATTACTTTTGTTTCCTTTGTTTCATATGAGCTGAGAGATTGTGTGTTGTTCATAGTTAGGTATCGGAAATTCAGACCAAGCAACAAGAATGATACACAATCCAGGTTGACATATCAAGTTTTCTTGAAATAAGATTATCAGAGGGGTTTTAAAAAAGCACAAAATAGTTTCTGTAATGGCGTAATAGAAAACTTTTTCTATTACTATAGAGGCAATTGTGCTCTTAGCTTTCCAACAGATTTATTAAATATTTAATAGCGAGGAAACGCTCATGAAACGTGTCATGTTTGTTTGCAAGAAGAATTCCCGGCGATCGCAAATGGCAGAGGGGTTTGCTCGCACTATGGGAGAAGGTAAAATTACTGTGACTAGCTCAGGACTGGCAGCAAGTGAGGTAGACCCTGTGACTACCCAGGTTATGTCTGAAGTTGGCATTGACATTAGTCATCAGACTTCTAAGCCTTTAAGCGATTTCAACGCTCATGACTACGATGCGGTCATTTCTCTTTGTGGTTGTGGAGTTAACTTGCCTGAAGAATGGGTAACAACAGAAGTGTTTGAAGATTGGCAACTTGACGATCCAGAAGGACAAGATATGGAAACTTTCCGCCGAGTTCGCGATGAAGTTAAGGAACGAGTGGCGAAGTTAATTGCATCCTTAAGTTAACTTACCAAATAAAAAACTGGGGAATAGCAACATCTTCCAGCTTGATGTGAGGTTGTATCACTAGTCTGGCAGATAGAGGATAAGTGCGATTCAAATCACAGAATCGCACCGCCTCCCATTCAAGAACGCAATTTTGTCGCAATACTTCCGGTATCCTGTAAGTTGTTAGTAGTTCCTGGCAAACTCGCAGGTGTTCGTAAGCCAATGGCAGAGGAACTAACCGAGCTACAGACTGCAATTGTCTCACTTATGGATGACCCCTCCAATCTGTATTTGTATGAGCAAGCAGGCATCCCTCACCTCTGTAGACATCTCCAGAAATTAATTATGCGTTACCCGAAAGTCTTTGTAGGGGCGCTCCTGCCGTTCGCCCTTACGATAGACCACACTCACCGCCTCCCGTGTGGCTGTACTGGTGGTTGTATCTGTGTAAAGATTTGCCAAGATAGGAACGACAAACACCCAACGCATTAGCCCCACCGCCTGAAGTATACCAGAAATAGCACCCATAAATGTCGCAGTAGTGAGATAGGGCGCGTCTTTGCGGTCAAGGACTTTGTGCAGCAGAATACTGGTAGGGATGAACAATAGTGCCGCCAGCCCAAAGGTAAACCAGGTGAGAATTAGCTTTGCTCCGCCTGCGTGAAACTGAGTCAGGACGTAATTAACTGGCTGACGGAGAATATCGTCATACTCAAAGGTTTGAATCAGCAGGGTGTAAGGAATATTTGATAGCACGACCAGAAAAATTAAGAGAATACCTGTGGTGCGAACGAGTTGTAAGCGGCTCATCAAAGATTCCTCCCTATAATGTTAATGCAATTAGCAATAGTCCTGTGTCCATAATCCGGTGTAGAGGGTTTATGACGCACATCGGTTGTTTTGGTTGTGCCAATACTTGGCGAGCGAACGCTCAACTTTAAATACTTGAGCAACCCAAACCAAAGTGTTGATAACTGAATTAAATAAGATTGGTGATACACCTACCGGAACTGTGTCGGAATGTTTTAGTAAAATAGCCAGTTGCAATAAATTGGTTGGCATTCCTTCAGGGTTGACTTTGCCGTCAACCGCCAACCCATATAGCCCCCGAATAAACCGCTCAAACCCTGCTGCGGGTCGGTTTTCAGTGGTAAATGTGACCCAATTATTTGAGGTGTTGCAAAAGCTATGGTGCATCAGAGCCGGAACTATTAAACTTTCTCCTGCTTGCAGACTGCGCCAATGACCTTTTTGCCCTACCTCCATTTCCAGACACCCCTTTAGTACAGTAAAGGTTTCATTCATTGCAGTATGGTAGTGGAGTGAGCTGCCTTTAGCTCCAGGAGGTAAGTCAAAGCAAATTTTGGCGTAAGCTCCATGATTTTGATGCGATGGGTGCAAGATGGTCATGCGATCGCCTGTTACCGGATTCACAATCAGTTCTGGCTGCGCTGGGAATATTTCTTCACTTGGGGAGAAACTTGGACTTGTCATGATAAATACCTGTGGTGGCTATATAATTTCATGCAATTTGCTGATAGTCCAACGGTAAGGGTTTCGGCTAAAGTATGAAATGACCCGCCGTGCCAAAAAATTGACTTATGGTGCCAATTTATGGAAGATGCTAGGTTTTCAGTTGCAATTGTGCGAGACATTGTGCAATATGTAGCGGAGCAAGGGATCGAGATCAATCGCTTATACACCACTGCTAACATTAATCCAACTTGGCTAGATAACCCGGATCGTCAGGTTTCTGGAGAGGTACTTAAATATCTATGGACAGAGGCGCTCAGGCAAACAGGCGATCATCATTTGGGCTTGCACATTGGGGAATCCTTCAACCTATCTGCCATTGGTATCGTTGGCTACGTTTTGCTGAATTGCCAAACCTATGGGCAAGTTTTGGAAAAACTCTCCCAGTACACCCGTCTTTTTAGTCAGGGAGTGGCGATTCACCATACTGTCTCAGACGGTTGGGTGCATTGTGATTGCGAGATTGTGGGGAACTTGAAAAACTATCTCATTGATGAGCCGCGACAGCCCATTGAAAGTACCTTTGCAGCTCTGGTGACAGCCACGCAGCAACTCACTGGAAAACCCTTAGAAGCTATTGCTGTTTGGTTTCAGCATCAGAGTCCAGAAGATTGTTCTGAGCATGAGCGCATTTTTCAGACAACAGTGCAGTTTTCCCAACCGACCAATCGAATTATCTTCGATGCTAATTGTTTGAACTGGTCGGTACGCTCGGCAAATCCTAATCTGCTCTCTGTATTTGAATACCATGCAGCAGCGATGCTTAATGCACAAAACCAGTTGCAGAGTTATTCTCAAAAAGTCATGTTAGCCATCACTCAGCAATTAAACGGAGAAGTACCCACCATTGAGGCGATCGCTCGTAGCTTGATGATTAGTGTACGGCAACTCCAAAGAGAATTGCAGACTGAGAATACATCCTACCAACAACTTCTAGACAAAACCCGTAGAGAACTTGCCTTGCGGTACTTACGAAAGCAGGAAACATCAATTCACGATGTAGCATTTCTCTTGGGATTTTCTGAACCCAGCGCCTTCCATCGTGCCTTCAAACGATGGACACAACAAACACCCCGAAGTTATCGAGCAGCGTATGAAGGCGACTGCTTCTGAAGTTGAATAGTTGATTACCACTGACATAGGTTAATAATTATGGGAAAACCGATCTAACGCTTGACTCCCATCTTTTTACAATGACATAGTAAAAACAACTTCTTATCTTTAATCTGTTACTGTATCTCCTCATTTATCGAAAAACGGGTGGTAATACGACTTTGGAAAGACGTGAAGCCCGATCTAGTTACTAGCCTCCTTCTTTTTACAATATCTTTATCAGAGCAAAGTTTATTTTTGTGACCTTTGCACTTTTTAGACTTAAGAAGTACTTTTTTCTTAAAAAGCCTATGCAACCAACTAATCCAAACCAATTTACAGAGAAAGCGTGGGAAGCCATCGCCCACACACCAGACATCGCGAAACAATATCAGCAGCAGCAGATTGAAAGCGAACACTTGATGAAAGCACTGCTAGAACAAGAAGGGCTAGCCAACAGTACTTTTACTAAAGCAAGTGTCAATCTGCAAAAACTGCGCGATCGCACCGAACAATTCATCCAGCGTCAGCCGAAAGTATCTGGTAGCAGCAGTTCAGTTTACTTGGGACGCAGCTTAGATACACTGCTTGACCGAGCCGAGGGGTATCGCAAAGAGTTCCAAGACGACTTTATCTCCATCGAACACCTATTGCTAGGCTATGCAAAAGATGACCGTTTTGGCAAGGGGTTATTTCAAGAATTTGGGCTTGACGAAGGAAAGCTAAAGAATATTATTAAGCAAATTCGTGGGAGCCAAAAAGTGACCGACCAAAATCCAGAAGGTAAATACCAGTCACTGGAAAAATACGGACGCGACCTGACAGAAGCAGCCCGTAAAGGGAAACTTGACCCAGTGATTGGACGAGATGACGAGATTCGTCGTACTATCCAAATTTTATCACGTCGTACCAAAAATAACCCCGTACTTATTGGTGAACCGGGCGTTGGGAAAACTGCGATCGCCGAAGGACTCGCACAGCGCATCATCGCCGGTGACGTACCCCAATCCCTCAAAGACCGCAAACTCATTGCTTTAGACATGGGTGCTTTGATTGCGGGAGCAAAATTCCGGGGTGAGTTTGAAGAACGTCTCAAAGCCGTCTTAAAAGAAGTTACCGAATCTGAAGGTAATATCGTTCTGTTTATCGATGAAATTCACACCGTTGTCGGCGCTGGTGCTACCCAAGGCGCAATGGACGCGGGGAACTTGTTAAAACCCATGTTGGCGCGGGGTGAACTGCGCTGTATTGGTGCGACAACTTTAGATGAATATCGAAAGTATATCGAAAAAGACGCGGCTTTGGAAAGACGCTTCCAACAGGTTTATGTCGATCAACCCAGCGTTGAAGATACCATTTCCATTTTGCGCGGATTGAAGGAGCGCTATGAAGTTCACCACGGGGTGAAAATTTCTGACAGTTCTTTAGTCGCAGCTGCAAGTTTGTCAAGTCGTTATATTAGCGATCGCTTTCTACCAGACAAAGCCATTGACTTGGTAGACGAAGCAGCGGCGAGACTGAAAATGGAAATCACCTCCAAACCTGAAGAACTTGATGAAATTGACCGCAAGATTCTGCAATTAGAAATGGAGAAGCTTTCACTGCAAAAAGAAAGCGATGCAGCTTCTAGAGAACGTTTGGAAAGATTAGAGAAAGAACTGGCGGATTTCAAAGAAGAACAAAGGGCGCTGAGTGCTCAATGGCAGTCTGAAAAAGACATTATCACGAAAATTCAATCTGTTAAAGAAGAGATTGACCGCGTTAACTTAGAAATTCAACAAGCAGAACGCAACTACGACCTTAATCGTGCTGCTGAGTTAAAATACGGTAAGTTAACAAGCCTGCATCGCGATTTGGAAGCAGCAGAAACCGAACTTGAGAGCGCACAACGCAGTGGAAAATCTCTGTTGCGTGAGGAAGTCACCGAAGCTGATATTGCAGAAGTGATTTCCAAGTGGACAGGAATTCCCATCAGCAAATTGGTAGAATCTGAGAAAGAAAAACTGCTGCACTTAGAAGATGAACTGCACAATCGTGTTGTTGGACAAGAAGAAGCAGTCACCGCTGTCGCAGATGCAATTCAGCGTTCTCGTGCTGGACTTGCTGACCCCAATCGTCCTACCGCTAGCTTCATTTTCCTTGGTCCCACAGGTGTAGGTAAAACCGAGTTGGCGAAAGCGCTTGCGGCTTATCTATTCGATACCGAAGAAGCACTGGTACGGATTGATATGTCTGAGTATATGGAGAAACACGCTGTTTCAAGGCTTATCGGTGCTCCTCCTGGATATGTCGGTTATGAAGAAGGTGGACAATTAACAGAAGCGATTCGTCGTCGTCCTTATGCGGTGATTTTGTTCGACGAAATAGAAAAAGCGCACCCAGATGTGTTTAACATCTTCCTGCAAATTCTTGATGATGGTCGCGTGACTGATGCTCAAGGTCATACGGTAGACTTTAAGAATACCATTATTATTATGACGAGTAATATCGGTTCGCAATATATCCTTGATATTGCAGGTGATGACTCTCGTTATGATGAGATGCGCCATCGGGTGATGGAGGCGATGCGAAACAGTTTCCGTCCTGAGTTCCTCAACCGCATTGATGAAATTATTTTCTTCCATGCATTGCAAAAAGAACAATTGCGTCGGATTGTACAGCTGCAAGTGGAAAGACTGCGTCAGAGATTGAGCGATCGCAAGATGTCTTTGCGACTTTCTGAAGCTGCTCTTGACTTTTTAGCCGAAGTAGGGTATGACCCTGTGTTTGGTGCGCGTCCCTTAAAGCGGGCGATTCAACGGGAGTTAGAAACTCAAATTGCGAAGGCTATCTTGCGTGGCGAGTTTAATGATGGCGATTCTATCTTTGTCGATGTTGAGAATGAGCGTCTATCTTTTAAGCGCTTACCTGTAGAGTTGTTTACGAGTTAATTCATCAATTTGTCTCACGCAAAGACGCAAAGGCGCTAAGTTTTATAGCGCTTTTGCGTTTTATTTTTGGGGATAAAAATTGTTATGCACAAGCACCGACTTACTGTACGTTCGCTCCTGAATGTCAGGGTGAGAGGAATTAAGAGTAGTAGAATGCTCTATCCCCATTTTGAAAGAGTGGTTAGAAAGCACAGAACCAACTCAAACAGACTTTGACCCTGAGCAAGCAAAATGGGAATATTTGAAGGAGAAACATAATCTGTGAAGGTCTTGCTAGACACTAATGTCATTCTTGATTTCGCTCTTGAACGACATCCCTTTTACAGCGACAGTGTACAAGTATTATCATTTATTTATCAAAAACAAATAGAAGGTTTCATTTCTGCTTCTACTTTTAGATGCTATTATTACTCGCAACCCCAGAGATTTTCCGGTAACGATTCCAAGAATAATTACCCCTGAACAGTTAATTCAAGAATTAAGCAATCCTCAATAATGGAATACCTATTGATGGTTCCGCCTTACCCTATGGGTTAGGGCGAACGGGCGATCGCATAGTTTTGGGGAATATTTTTTAACAAGTTTAGCACGTTAAGTACGCAAGAACCGAAACTTCACTTCGTTAGATTGACCGGAAAATTATAGTATCAGTAGGGTTAGGAGTTAAAGCAATGGGAAAGGCGTTTAATTCGAGGACTATGGTGCTCTTCATTGGTGCTTTCTTGGTGATATTGACGATTATCCCTGTCAGAATTGCGATCGCCTTTGCTCAAACCCCTGAGCCACAGGCTATTTTGGTTCTGGGAGGGGCTGATTATCGATATAAGTTTGCTTCCCGTTTTGCTCAAGAGCATCCTTCTTTGGATATCTGGATTTCTGATGTACCCAGTGACGTGAAGCATAACCGTCAAATTTTTCTGACGACTGGTGTGGATTTAAATCGGCTTCGCTTTGATGTTTGCCCGACGGATACTGTGACTAATTTTACTTGTATGACGGAACCTTTGACAAAGGAAAATGTTCACCATGTTTATCTGATTACGTCAGATTTTCATATGGCTCGCTCCCGTGCGATCGCTACCGTAGTGTTGGGGAGCCGTGGGATTGTTGTGACGCCTGTATCGGTTGCTTCAACTGGTTCGCCTGAATCAAAGTGGAAGGTTGTTCGCGATGTGCTGCGATCGCTCATTTGGATTTTGACGGGGCGTAGTGGGGCGAGTTTTAATCCTGCATTGCGATCGCACTAGAATCATACCTGTAACTTTAAACGTTCTTTAAATACCGTAGAACACCTGTAAAAAACCCGTAAACTTGCGTACATTTTTGATACATTTTAGTCAATCTATGTATAAATTATATGTATAACTTCAAAGAAAAAGTAGATGAGCAAACATTATCAATCTATTTTTTCAGCTTTCCAGAAGAAATGCTTGAGTTAAAGGGTGTTCAGAAACCATTTTTTGCTTATATATACTTTAAGCAGTCAGCTATCAGCTTTCAGCCAAGGACTTATAGCTGGTAGATTCTATACTTTGAGCGGT
Organism: Scytonema sp. PMC 1070.18; assembly: GCA_035967975.1. Taxonomy (GTDB): domain Bacteria; phylum Cyanobacteriota; class Cyanobacteriia; order Cyanobacteriales; family Nostocaceae; genus Scytonema. The sequence continues at coordinate 5,268 of JAWQFQ010000122.1, read as the reverse complement.
CAGCAGTTCAGCTATCAGCTAAGAGCCTTGAACTTATAGCTTATGGATTTTAGCCAAGTCAAAAGCTGAATTAATTCCCGTGCAAGGTATAGCATTTCTCAGTCTGCTGAGGTAGCAGAAACCCGGTATCTCCAAGATAGCGCTTTAAGAAGGTTTACTGACATCTTACAGCACTCTCAACAAGATTTAAAAAACCGGGTTGCTCAATGAAAAATTAAACTTTTGTAGCACTGTCATTCTCACCAAACCCGGTTATTAACTTGATGCAAGATACAAGTTTAGTTCTATAACTAGCAGATTGTTCACACAAATTCTCTAAGTAAAAAACGTGATATTCTTTTCAGAAATGTTAAAGATGAAAATGACAAGTATAGTTTTTATCGATCCATCAGTAAACAATTATGAAGTTTTACTGAATAATATTGTAGCCGGAATCAAAGCTGTTGTTCTTACTTCTGAGCGGGATGGAGTTGAGCAGATTGCTGAGGTGCTGTCTCAATATAGTGAATTGGAAAATGTTCACATAGTCTCTCATGGTTCACCAGGAAGCCTTTACTTAGGTAATAGCGAACTGAGTCTTGACACGTTAGAGTACTACAGCCAGAACCTAAAATCTTGGTTTTCCAAGAAGACCACAACTCCTAATCTCCTGATCTACGGTTGTCATGTTGCATCTGGTGATGCGGGAACAGAGTTTATCACCAAGTTACACCAATTGACAGGAGCAAAGATTGCTGCATCTGCCAATTTAACTGGTCATAGTGGTTTGGGCGGTGATTGGGACTTGGAGGTGAGTGTTGGTGAGGTTGAAAATCCAGCGCTGGCGTTTTCGGCTCAGGCAATGGCAATATATCCGAGTGTATTGGAACTGCGTGTTTTAGGGCAAGTAGATACACCCGGTGCGTCTGATGATGTTGTTGTGGTCGGAAATTTTGCTTATATTGCGGCTAATGAAGCGGGTTTGCAGATTGTTGACATTAGCAAGGGTGAAATTGTCAATAGCATTGATACTCCGGGTCCAGCTAAAGATGTGGTTGTCGTGGACAACTACGCTTATATTGCTGGTGACGCACAAGGTTTACAAGTTATTAATCTTCAGAATGGTAGTACTACTAACCAAGCGATAGAAAATGGCGTTGCTAATGATGTTGCAGTTGTCGGTAACACTCTGTATGTTGCGGCTGGTGGTGCTGGGTTACAAATTTTTAATATTAGCGATCGCGCAAATCCTGCCTTTATTGGTAGTGTAGATACTCCAGGCTGGGCGGAAAATGTAGATGTTGTTGGTGATTTTGCTTACATTGCTGATGGCGATTTAGGTTTGCAAATCGCTAATATTAGCAACCCTGACACTGCCACACTTGTTGGTAGTTACAATACTAACGGTTATGCGGTGGATATTGAGGTACAGGGTAACTACGCCTACATTGCTGGAGGTAATGATGGTTTGCAGATTCTTGATATTACTAACCCTAATAATCCCACCCTTGTAGGACAGAACACAACTGTAAATTTTGGTGCGACTGGTGGTTGGACAAATTGGCAGGATATAGAAGCTTCCGGACAGATATCTCTCAACGCAGGCAAACAGCTGTTGCGCCTGGATACACTAACAAGATACTTCGATATAGATTACCTAGAATTAGTACCTGTCTCTGGGAACAGTCAGTCAATTCGCATCCAAGCAGAGAATTACAGACTAGGGGGTCAAAACGTAGCGTACTATGATACTACACCTGGAAACACCTTTGGTACTAAATCTGGAGACGTTGATATTGTTGGTACTGGAGATGGCGGTGCTGTAGGTGCTATTGAAGCAGGGGAGTGGCTCACCTATGATGTTGATATTCCCACATCTGGTCTCTATAAGATTGTTGCTCGCATTGCCTCCGATGTTACAGACAATCACGGCTTGAGAGTGAGTGTTGGTAGTTACCTGACATCCGGTTTTGCCATTGATGTGGATGTTGAGGGTAATTATGCTTATATTACTGACACTAATACAGGGCTGCAAGTTCTTGACATCAGCAATCTGAACAATCCTCAACTTGTGAGTAGCTATCAAACTCCTGGTATTGCAGAAAGTATAGCTGTCGAAGGCAAGAAAATTTACTTAGCCGATCGCGAATTAGGTTTGACAATTCTAATCAACAATACACTTCCGACTGCTACCGATTCGACGATTTCTATCACTAAAAATAGTGTTTACACCTTTAGTGCAGCAAATTTTAACTTTGCGGATGCAGACAGTGGTGACAGTTTACAGGCGCTCCGAATTACGCAATTACCATCACTCGGTCAGCTTTTCAGTGATGCAAATGGCAATAATACCCAAGACGATGGTGAAGCCATTACCCAAAATCAAAACATTGCTGTTGCAGATATTAGCCAGCTGAAGTTTAAACCCGCTACAGATGCTAGTGGTACGAACTATGCGAGTTTCCAGTATCAAGTCAGTGATGGAACTGACTTCAGTACAATAGCCTCTACACTCAGCATTAATGTTAACCCTGCTACTAACACTGTACCCACTGCTACCAATTCGACAATTTCAATTCCAAGAAATAGGGCTTACACCTTTAGCGCAGCAAATTTTAACTTTGCAGATGCTGACAGTGGTGACAGCTTACAGGCGGTCCGAATTACCCAACTACCATCGCTGGGAGAGTTTTTCTTAGATGCAAATGGCGATGACATCCAAGACAATGGTGAAGCCATAACCCAAAACCAAAACATTGCTGTTGCAGACATTAGCAAGCTGAAATTTAAACCCGCTACTAATGCTAGCGGTACAAACTATGCGAATTTCCAATTTCAAGTCAGCGATGGAACTGACTTCAGTACAGTAGCCTCTACACTCAGTATTAATGTTAACCCTGCTCCGAACACTGCACCCACTGCTACCAATTCGACGATTGCAATTAATCAAAATAGTGTTTATACCTTTAGTGCAGCGAATTTTAACTTTGCGGATACAGACAGTGGTGACAGTTTGCAGGCGGTACAAATTACGCAATTACCATCACTCGGTCAGCTTTTCAGTGATGCAAATGGCAATAATACCCAAGATGATGGTGAAGCCATAACCCAAAACCAAAACATTGCTGTTGCAGATATTAGCCAGCTGAAATTTAAACCTGCTACAGATGCTAATGGTACAAACTACGCGAGTTTTCAGTATCTAGTCAACGATGGAACTGACTTCAGCACAATAGCCTCTACACTCAGCATTAATGTTAACCCTGCTACTAACACTGCACCAACTCTTGTTGATGTTGATTTCGTTGCATTTACTGACGCAGACGCAGGGGTGCCTGTAGGAGCAGATGGCGAACTGGTTTCCTCACTCTTAGACGCCGCTTCTAATATTATTGACCCGGATGCAGATGCACGCAAGGGTCTGGCAATTACAGGTGTTGATACAAGCAAAGGTCAGTTTTTCTACAGCACTAACAATGGTGTGACTTGGATGTCTCTCACATCTGCGTCTGACGCCAATGCTCTTCTGTTGGCTGCTGATGCTCAAACTCGTGTTTATTTTCAGCCCAATCCTAATTTCAGTGGTACTCTTAACGACGTTGTTAGTTTCCGTGCTTGGGACCAAACAACTGGAAACAATGGTGATAGAGCGGATACCACAATCAACGGTGGCACCACTGCATTCAGTAGTAACACTGATAGTGCTACCCTTGTTGTCCAAAATGCGAATACTCCTGTGTCTTTGACACTATTATCCAACAGTTTAAATCTGTTCCAATTGCAAGGTAGTTCTGACGGCGCTCAACCGAGACTGAAAGTGGCTCTTAAGCAATTTGGCTCAAATCAAGTCAACGAATTGGGAGTCTTTTTCGTTGACGATGCCCAAGGTAGTATTGGTGGTATTCAACCAGGGACATCAGGTTATATTCAAGCCGCTTTGGAACGGTCTCAAGTCGTGTTTTCAGCCCTAGCAAATGCTCCGAACGGGTTCAGTACCGATTTAACACGCATACTTGAGTTTGAATCGGGAGATAACTTGAGATTTGTTTTGGTCAAGGACGGTTCAATTGATGAAGCTCTCACAGGAAAGACAACCCTTGCAAATGTACTTGTTGGTGACCCCTCGACAAGTGGAGTCACACCCTTGGGTAATGGTCAGTTTTCTCTGGCTTGGAAAAATGCATCGGGTCAGAGTATGAATGTCGAAGATTTGGTTGTCAACTTAGAAGCCACAAATCAAGCATTGCCTTTGGGTGCTGGTATTCAAGGGAATTTTCAAGGAGAGGTCATCGACTTGCGCCAACTCACAACTCCAGTGCAAGCTGAGTTTACGGTCAATCGAGAAGCCGCATTCGATAATTTTGTTGGCTTCTACCGCATCGCTGATGTTAACGGTGGGATTGATACTAATGGCGATGGTACGGCAGATTTGAACCCTGGTGAGAATGGTTATACTGAAGCTGCTATCCGAGGGCGTCTTGCAGGAGTTGACTTGAGCGTGAGCAATCAAAACACTGCTACAATCAAAGCGACTCTGGAAGCTGGTTCACTTTTGGCTCCATTCATCGTTGTTAATGGTAGACCAGAAGCTCTGTTGGATAATAATACAGCTAATAACCCGGCGGTTTACTTCCCATTCTTGGGTGCTAATTCTGGAAATGTTGACCATGTTCGTTTGCTCGCAGATAACACCTTTGGCTTTGAGGACTTAGCAAACGGTGGTGACAGGGATTACAACGATGTCACTGTCAAAGTCAAGTTAAGCGTGGTCTAAACCGACCCTGTTTCCTCGTCTGTAACTTCTCTTCCCGCAAAAAAAGCATTACCTTCAAGTTCTTCTACTTTTTCAATCCAAGTGATCGTTTGTTCGGGTGTCATAGGGCGAGTTTTAATCCGGCGTTGCGATCGCTCTGCCCTGATTGTAAGTTTTGATTCGCTGGGGTGCTTTTCGCCTGTGATTTTGCTCACCAGGGCGATCACTCTAGACAAAGGCGAATTACAATAAATGCAGTTGAAGTCAATCACAGAATTCTTCATGCCTGCTCCCGACCTCTATCACGATGTTGTTTGTACTGCTCTAATTAAAGATGGCTGGAAGATTACGGATGACCCACTGGTTCTGACAATTGGGAGACGTTCGGTCTTTGTTGATTTGGGTGCAGAGAAACTAATTGCGGCGGAACGGGGGTCTGACAAAATTGCCATCGAGATTAAAAGCTTTCCTAGCCCTTCACCATTATCGTATTCTTTATGAGTTCCAATAAAACGAATAAAGATAATCTCAATATC
>JAWQFQ010000121.1:0-26289 GCA_035967975.1 Scytonema sp. PMC 1070.18 | reverse complement strand
GTTAGTGGTTAGTTGTTAGTTGTTAGTGGTTAGTTGTTAGTTGTTAGTGGTTAGTGGTTAGTGGTTAGTGGTTAGTTGTTAGTTGTTAGTGGTTAGTTGTTAGTTGTTAGTGGTTAGTTGTTAGTTGTTAGTTGTTAGTTGTTAGTTGTCAATTGGGTACTATCTACTAACCACTAACCAATATCCACTATCTACTATCCACTATCTACTATCCACTATCCACTATCTACTATCCACTATCCACCCACTAACAATGATAAATTTCATACTCATAACCATTGACTGATGGCAAAGATTGTGTTTCTGGAACGCAGCTTTTAACCTCCTCTGGTTTAGGAGCGTAAAAGTTTACTAACCACAAGTCAAAAGGACGTGACAATGTCTTGAACGTATTTTGTAGGGTAGCAGTGGAAGTGTTGGGATCTTCATCCTGATGTGCAAGCAAAAATAACGGTGATAAATGAGTTTTGATATCTGAATTTTGAATTTTGAATTCCCTCGCGACTCCCATCATTTCACCAATATGTACGTGGGTTTTCTGGGTAGTCGCAATGAGTACAGGTACGTGAGATATTTCTCTAATAAGTTGCACAAATATATCTGGGCGGTAGTACTTCTGATAACCCAAATTACAGGTAACAACGATCGCACTTACCAAGCCCATTACCCAAATTATCATCACAGCTTGTTTCCCGCTTCTTCCCCATCTTACCTTTTCCCCATGAGGGGTTTGCCAACACACAGCAAGGCTCACTCCTAGTAAAACAATCACAGCGGGAAAATAAACAAAGTTATAACGAGCACCTCTTGTCAAGTCTATACCCAAAAAATAAGTGAAAATAAAAAATAAAGCCATAGCACCGATAACTAAACCAGTAAACACCTGAACCATTAAACGAGTTTCCGGTTGTTGGAGCTGAACTTTGAAACCATGAATTAAGATTGGAACTGCCCAAATAAAGAAAATGAGCATTAACAACCCAGAAGCAATTACAATACCTAGCTGTGGTGCTTCTACTGGTAGCAAAGAAATCATTGTAATCCATGCTGCCAAAGCTTGAAAAATAGGACTTACCCAAGCCAGTCCTACCCGTGGTGATTGAATCCAGTCTGTTAATTTACTGCCATAACTATTCTGTAAAAATACTGGTAACCAAACTAATCCTGCTACAGCTGTTCCAGCAGCAGCAGCGTAGATTCGCAACCAGGGAGATTGAAAAGAAGGGAAAGAAAATCCTTTTGACTTTTCTTGCCATGCTAAAAAAAGTAAGACGAAAGCCTCCGCACAAAGAGTGAGGGTAAAAAAGTAGTGTGTAGCTATACCCAAAGCATTAATTGCTACCCACGAAATAGCTACCCAGAAAGGTATCTGAGTGTGGTTGTGAATGTGGCGCGTTACAATGACTAAGCAAGCAAAAGATGCAATCACCCATAAGATGGATAACGTGTAATGACGGGCTTCTTGTGCTAGAAAAATAGAGTAGGGTGAAGTAGCCATCATAGCAGCTGCTAAATGACTTATCAGGCGGGAACGAAAAGCGAGCTTACATAAAGCGTAGATTGCTGGGATGGATGCTGCACCAAAAATAGCAGCAAGTGATCGCGCACCCCACAAAGAGACCAAACCTCCTTGTGTAGGAAATAATTTCACCCAAAAGTGAGTCAGAATAAAATATAACGGTGGATGGTTGCTTTCAGTCAATAAATGTGATAAGACATCTTTAATACCAGCACTGGGATGTGGCTGTAGGGGTTGTAAGAGAACATCAACAGAAATCGGCTGATCTAACGGCACTGGTAAAAAACTATTACCCAAGCTAAACACCAGAGTAGAAAATTCATCAGTCCAAGGTGATTTAGAGGCTAGATTCGTTAAGCGTAAGCAAATGCCAATTATCAGCCAAATCAAAAGCAGTAATAGACTTTGGGATTTGGGGTTTTGAATTTTGGTTATCAACTTCATAAGTTATGGTTTGCCACTCATAACTTATAACTCATATCCCATATCCTTTTGTTCCTGCCTACTTCACTTGAGTCACTCGCCAACTTAACTTGATATTGACCCAAAAGTTCCAAACCGTAGCAACTGCGATTGCAATCAAATTAGCGATATAGCGGTTGGGAATGATAAAATTAAAAACTAAATTCAATACCAATACATTCAACACCAGTCCGGCTAGACAAACGGTGTTAAATTTCAAAAACCGCAAACAACGCTGTCGCGATTCCTGCTGTTGGCTGGAGACATCAGCAAAAGTCCACATATCATTCCACAAGAAATTGTTGAAAATGGCAACTTCACCTGCAATAATTTTGCTACGAGTTAGGGGCAAACCTAAAGTTGTTGGGTCACTGAGTAAATAAAGCACAACCATATCTACAAATACACCACTCAGTCCTACCAACCCAAAACGAATAAAGCGACCTACTGGGAAACCAAAGCGTTGACTAAACTTTCCCAACCGTCCTGTAGACAGCCGTAACCGTATTAAGTGGTGTAAATATTCTACATATTGCTTCCATGTTACCTTGCTTTCACCCTCTTTACGTTCGCAGAATACATAACCGACTTCAGCAATTTGACCAATGTCTCCCCGTCCGATCACCTCTAAAAGAATTTTATAGCCAATAGGGTTGAGAGTCTCTCCTACTATGCAGTTTCTACGTACCAGAAAATAGCCACTCATTGGGTCAGAAACCCTACCCAAAACCTCAGGTAGAATAATTAATCCCAGTACTTGAGCACCACGAGATAAGAAACGCCTAATAAAATTCCAACTACTGACTCCACCGCCATTAACATGACGGCTGGCGACGGCTAAATCTGCGCCCTCTTGCATCGCACGTAGCAATTGTAATAAAACCTCTGGTGGATGCTGCAAATCCCCATCAATAACTCCTAAAATACTTCCTTTTGCAACTTGCCATCCACGTATCACTGCACTGGAAAGCCCCCGTTCTTGTTGGCGACGCATGACTTGCAGATGCGGATATTCCGACACAAGAGACTGAGCAATTTTCCATGTACCATCAGCACTATCATCATCTACAACAATGAGTTCATATTGTTCTGGTATGGCTTCATCAAGTAACTCACTCAAAATCCTGATAACTTTTTTGATGTTACCTGCCTCATTATAAGTAGGAATTATCAAAGAAAAAAAGATATTTTCGCTTTCTTCAGGTTCATGACTAAGAGACAATTCAGTAATAGTCAATGACCCAGATGGTACTATCAACAATGAGTTTGGTTGGTTAATAGTCATAAAGAAATATATGGTTAACAAATAACAGAGAATAGCGAAAAGAAAAACGAGGCAGTAGGTTCGAGTAAGCGTTCAGCACTTTAGCCGTCAGCCGTCAGCTTGAAATATTTTCGGGCGTTTTCTAGGCGCTTTTGATAAGCTAATTAAACACTCCTATAGCTCTATCAAGCTGACGGCTGATAGCTGATGGCTAAACGCTTACAGGTTCGATATTTATTAAAGCGCAAATAACCACTTTTTAACTACATATCACAATCCTCTAAGATGTGTGAGAAAATACCCGACTACAGAAACCCGGTATCTGGGAGATACCGGGTTTCTCGTTTCTCACTACTTTCCTTAGTAGTTTACGAAAACAGTAAAATAGGGGAAACTAGCAATCAAGGTCATCGTCTAGCTTTTCAGGATGGAAGTAATAAACAGCATTGTTGATGCTATTCTTGACCGTGCTCTCATGGGGTGCGATTTGTCTACAGAAGAAGGAGTCGTATTGTTAAAGCAGACCGAACCAAGTGCGATCGCTGCCATTCGTGCTACATCTGACAAATTGCGCCAGCATCAAACGGGAAACATTGTTACATACGTTATTAATCGTAATATTAACTTTACTAACATTTGTGAGCAGCACTGTAGTTTTTGTGCTTTTCGTCGAGATGAAACAGAAACGGGTGCATACTGGTTAGATTGGTCACAGATTTTAGAAAAAGCAAAGGATGCCGTCAAGCGGGGTGCGACAGAAATTTGTATGCAGGGAGGATTAAACCTGCAAGCAAAGGTCAATGGAAAATCTTTGAGCTACTACATTGAACTTGTAAGAACTATTAAGCGAGAATTCCCGCATCTGCATCTACACGCGTTTTCTCCCCAAGAAGTGCAATTTATCGCTAGAGAAGACGGACTGGAATATGCCGATGTTATTGTAGCTTTGCAGCACGCAGGCGTAGATTCCATGCCGGGAACAGCAGCAGAAGTATTGGACGATGAAGTGCGGCGTATTCTATGTCCAGAGAAATTAGACACGAGAACTTGGCTAGAAATTGTCAGTACAGCTCACAAACTGGGTTTGCATACCACCAGCACGATGCTATCAGGACATATTGAGACACCAGAACAACAAATTGGGCATTTGGAAAAATTGCGGAGTCTCCAGCAAACAGCTATCAATCGTGAATATCCTGCTCGCATAACTGAGTTTATTCTATTACCTTTTGTAGGCAAGGAAGCTCCCAAACCTTTACGTCGCCGTGTAGGACGAGACCAACCTGTCTTAGCAGACGCCCTACTACTAACTGCAGTAGCAAGAATTTTTCTAGGAAATTGGATACCCAACCATCAACCAAGTTGGGTGAAACTGGGGCTCAAAGGTGCGACAGAAGCCTTAGATTGGGGATGTAACGATATAGGCGGTACTTTAATGGAGGAGCATATTACGACAATGGCAGGGGCAGAAGGTGGTACTAATATGGAAGTTGAAACTTTACAAACTGCGATCGCTTCCATCGGGCGTCCTTATCAGCAAAGAGAGACACTCTATAAGATAGTCGTGAGTAGTTAGTAGTTAGTAGCTAGAGGCAAAAACAACTAATTACTAACAACTAACTACTTAATTGCTCCCCAAGATACCGATACAGGGTAGGATAGACGTTGATTTAGGTATTGTTTCGGTTGATGGATATGAAGCGCTATTTACCACGTCTACTGGCCTTTGTTTTAGTGATAGCCATTAGTTTAATGGGTTGTTCCAATACACCAGGTAGTTTAACAGGAGATTACCGTCAAGATACTTTAGCAATAGTCACGACTTTAAGAAATGCTTTAGAGTTACCAGAAGATGCACCGGATAAAGCTGTAGCTCAAGCAGAAGCGCGTAAAAAAATCAATGATTTTTCTGCTCGCTATCAACGAGACCCCTCTATTTCTGGTCTATCTTCCTTTACAACTATGCGAACAGCTCTCAACTCCTTAGCTGGTCATTATAGTTCTTATCCCAATCGCCCTGTGCCAACAAAACTTAAAAATCGATTGGAAGCGGAATTTCAGCAGGTAGAAGCGGCGCTAAAGCGTGGTGCATAACTACCAATTTTCCAGGAAAATACTTTTCCGATGTAGAGACGTTGTGTACAACGTCTCTCAAATTCTTTAAAGATTTAAAAAAATATAAGCTATAAATTCTTGGCTGAAGGTCGAAAGTTGAGTGCTCAAGGTATAAACAACATCTACTTATTGTGAGAAATTGACCAAAAATTTATACTTCCTATCCATAGCTAGCGTATTTTAATAAACAGAATACTATGTTTTTTATATTACATTTATATGATACAATCTACTTATACATCTTGCCTGCTACATTCAGTTAACGCTCATTGTAGTTGGAACTGCTTTTAGTTTTTTGTCAGTTTAGTTGGGATAAGCTCCCAATTTGCAAATTGTTGTATATAATTTCCGTCATGACTATACTACGGTGTAATTTAATTTACCTAATCTGAGTATAGATTGGAACTAGTCATTACAGTTGTATTCATGTCCAAGCGTCCTTTGAATGATGTAAAACCAAAGTTGTTTTGGCAACGCCTGTTAGCAGCTGCTATCTTTACCAGTAGTTTGCTGATTCCCATGTTTAGGAATCAACCAGCAGGAGCACAACTAACCGAGTATTGCCAGGTATCACCAGAGGCGGTGCAAGGAAAAGAAAACTTACATTTGTCAGCACTCAAAGGCAATCAAGAAGCAAGAAGTCGTTACCAGCAACTACTGCAGCAGCACTCACAAGCTTTGCGAGAATGTCGAAATCGTAATTGGCCTCAAATTCAAGCCATTTGGTTGCGCTTATATCCCTGTGATGTTACTCCAGGAGCAATTGACCAAGTCATGGATCGGATTGTTAATAAAGGCTACAACCAAGTTTATGTGGAAGCTTTTTATGATGGGCAAGTCCTCTTACCATCGGGGTCAAACCCCACGGTGTGGCCTTCCGTAGTTCGTACACCGGGAACAGAAAAGGTTGATTTACTTGCTGAAGCTATTCAGAAAGGGCGGGAACGCGGTCTAAAAGTTTATGCTTGGATGTTTACAACCAATTTTGGCTACACCTACGCCCAGCGTACGGATAAGGAAGAGACAATAGCCCGAAACGGGAAGGGTCAATCAAGTTTATATGTTGTAGATAATAATTCTCAAGTCTTTATCGATCCCTATAACTTGCAGGCAAAACGCGACTACTATCAAATGTTACAGGAGGTGTTACGTCGTCGTCCCGATGGGGTACTCTTTGACTACATACGCTATCCGCGACAAGCAGGTCGTGATTCCATCGCTACCAAAGTTACAGACTTATGGTTGTACAGTGATGCTACTCAACAAGCCTTATTTCGTCGAGCGTTGAATTATAAGGGGCTAGAATTAATTCGACGTTTTTTGAGGAAGGGATATGTAACAGCATCAGATATATCTGACGCTGATAAACTTTACCCTCAAGAAGGGGAACCATTATGGCAAGGTCGTACTTCAGTAACCGCACAAAAGGCGATCGTTCCTCCACAGGAAAGGCAACCACAACTACAATTTGAGTTATGGCAACTAGCAGTCGCTCATGCTATGCAAGGAATACTAGATTTTCTCAACTTAGCGGCTTATCCTGCTCAGCAAATAGGAATTCCAGCAGGAGCCGTCTTTTTCCCTAATGGAAATCAAATGGTTGGTCAAGGGTACGATTCTCGCCTACAACCTTGGGATCGTTTCTCCCCTTCCTTAGAATGGCATCCCATGTCTTATGCAAATTGTGCTAATGCTGATTGTATCGTGGCACAGGTACAAAAGGTTTTGAACACAGCACCACCAGGAACTCAAGTAATTCCTGCTTTAGCGGGTCAGTGGGGACAAGCAGTCAGCAATCGTCCACCACTAGAAGTACAAATGCAGGCGCTTCGTCAAGCTACTCCACAACTAAAAGGAGTTAGTCATTTTGCCTATTCTTGGCAAGATCCACAACATGATAACGATCGCAAGTTTTGTCGAGTACGCTAAATAAATAAAGTATTCAAAAATCTTTTACTGCTTGGATAAACGAGAATTAGAAACCCGGTAATTCCTGTGAAACCTGGTTTCACAGGACTTAAACTATTGTTAACTGAGCAGTATTGGAATTTCTGTACCAATGCTCTATTGCAATACTACTCGGATAAGCGATGCAGGAGAAACCCGGTTTCTTAAAGAAACCGGGTTTCTGGTACCTCAACTACTCAACTACTGCTAACCAAGCAGTATTGCAAGGCGTCCTTATTTGGAAGTTCCTAAATGTAAATAACTGTCAAAAAAAAGGCAGGTAAAAAACCCGCCTTTACAAGAATATTTATTTGCTAGTTTCTTAACTAATTACCAATCGCAGGTGCATTCATAGACACTGCTGGTGCGGTTTGACCCGCCAATGCTGGAATAGAATCTCTCAACCGTGCTGTTAAATTCACTGTTGTAGCGTCATACACCTGAGTCAGCATTTTGGGATACAATCCAATACCAATAATTGGCACCAACAAACAAGCGATGATAAAGATTTCGCGGGGTTCGGCATCAATCAGTTTTTGATGAGAAACTAACTCTTCGTTCTCTTTACCGTAGAAAATTTCCCGCAGCATTGATAGCAGATAAATGGGAGTTAATATCACTCCAACTGCCATCAAAAAGACCACAATAACTTTGAATGTGGGGTTATAGGCATCACTGGTTGAGAAGCCAACGAATACCATCAATTCAGCAACAAAACCGCTCATTCCCGGTAATGCCAAAGATGCCAAGGAACAGGTTGTCCACATGGCGAACATTTTGCCCATTTTCTTTCCAACACCACCCATTTCATCCAACATGAGAGTGTGGGTGCGGTCGTAGGTTGCGCCTACTAAGAAGAACAAACTTGCCCCAATTAAACCGTGGGAAACCATTTGCAGCATTGCCCCATTTAAGCCCAAATCAGTGAAGGAAGCAATACCAATTGCTACAAAGCCCATGTGGGAAATTGAGGAGTAGGCAATTTTTCGCTTCAGGTTGCGCTGGGCAAAGGATGTGAGGGCGGCGTAGATGATATTCACAATCCCCAAAATGACTAACACTGGTGCAAAGACAACATGGGCATCAGGTAGCATCTGAGCATTCATACGAATGAGAGCATAACCACCCATTTTTAACAGCACACCTGCCAGCAACATATGTACGGGGGCCGTTGCTTCACCGTGAGCATCTGGTAGCCAAGTATGCAATGGGAAGATGGGGAGTTTGACGGCGTAGGCAATAAAGAAGGCAGCGTATAGCCAAAGTTGGGCATTGAGGGCAAAGTCTTTGGCAGCAAGCGATCGCATATCAAAAGTGACAGTATCGCCTGAAAATGCCATTGCTAAACCAGCTATCAAAATAAACAGCGAACCACCAGCGGTATACAAAATAAACTTGGTTGCTGCATACTGCCGCTTTTTACCACCCCAAATTGACAGTAGAATGTACACCGGTACCAATTCCAGTTCCCACACCAGGAAAAACAACAGCATATCCTGAACGGCGAACACGGCAATTTGACCACCATACATTGCCAGCATCAAAAAATAAAACAGCCTGGGCTTAAGTGTTACAGGCCAAGCTGCCAGCATTGCCAATGTGGTAATGAATCCGGTCAGAATAATCAGGGGCATGGACAAACCATCTGCCCCAACTGACCAGTTCAAATCTATTTGTGGCAGCCATGAGTAACTCTCGAACAGCTGTAAATTTGGATTCGAGAAATCGTAACCAACATAAAAGGCGGTCACAATCAGTACAAAATCTATCAGCCCTATACTCAGGGCATACCAGCGTACTGTTTTACCGTCTTTATCGGGAATGAAGGGAGTCAGCAGTGACGCCGCTATCGGAAATAGAATAATCGTCGTCAGCCACGGAAAATTTGCTGTATTCATCGGAAGTCGTCAGTCAGCAACAATAATATTCGGCTATCAACTACTAGCTCTTTACTAGCAGTTTTTGCAAAGTTTGTGCTTGATTCTTAGGTTCATTTAACAAACACAAAAAAAGATGAAGGGTTATCAATGCCTCCTTCATCTTTCTCGATCCATATACCACAAACTTTTTGGCATATCCCTAATTACCAGTGGGATGTGAAGCATGACTAAGAGATTCAACACCATAAACTTTTAACTTTGCCTAGGAAAAGGTTAAGGGGTAAGTGACTGTAACTTGATTCCTGCCCATAGTTACCCAAACATCCTCAAAAAAGGGTAAGGGTGCAAGGCAAATGTTATACCTTGTCCTCTTTTCTTTTCCCTGTATAACTGTATCAGTCCTAAATGAGACGTCAAATTCTCGTGAAGACTGCTAAAGTGCTAATAGCTAATGGGAAAAAAACAATTAGCTATTAGCTTTTTAGCAATTAGCAACCCAAATCTTTTTACGAATCATTTAGGATTGCTACATATCAGGTTACCCCAAAAACAACTACCAAGCCCAATACAGCGCCAAAGATAATGAGGGCGTAAAATTGAGCGCGACCGTTTTCCAGATATTTCAGACCTTCCCCACTGACAAGAGTGAAAAATCCTGTCAGGTTGACAGCACCATCGACAACCCGGAAGTCAACTTCCATAACTTGTCTAGCTAAACGGCGCAAACCAATGACAAAGACACGATGGTAAATGTCATCAAAGTACCACTTGTTTAGAGATAGTTCGTAAAGTGGTTTGATTTTTGCGGCGATCGCCACTGGATTGATCTTACCTAACAAATACATTAGGGAAGCCAAAGTAATCCCAACCAAGGAGATGGCGACGGAAAGCCCTGCCATAGTATAGAATTCCGACGGCTCGAACAAAGCAGCTTTTTCTACCACTTCTTGCAAGGTTTCGTTGGGAGAGAAGATAAACTCCTCAAAGTAGTTTGCAAAGGGTGTCCCAACCAAACCGATGAGTATCGAAGGAATTGCTAAAACTGCCAACGGTAGAGTCATAGTCCAAGGTGATTCGTGGGGATATTCACTGTGACCGTGACCGTGGTCGTCATGATGGTGTTCTTCATGTGCTTGGAGTTCTCCCTTGGTCATTGCACCAGGACCAAAAGCGGGGGCGCTATCAAAACCTGTGACCATAGCCATCCCCACTGGAGACTTGAGTTTATCCCACAAATTTCTTTGATTACCCCGGAACTTACCTTCAAAGGTAGTAAAGTACATCCGGAACATATAGAAAGCAGTAATTCCAGCCGTTAACCAACCAACAGCCCAGAGAACTGGGTTAGCATTAAAGGCTGCACCGAGGATTTCATCTTTTGACCAAAAACCGGCGAAAGGTGGGATACCGGAAATTGCCAAACAACCAATTAAAAAGGTAATTGCTGTCACGGGCATATACTTCCTCAGTCCGCCCATTAATCGCATATCCTGTGCTATGGCGGGGTCATGACCGACAACGCCTTCCATACCGTGAATTACAGAACCGGAACCAAGGAACAACATCGCCTTAAAGTAGGCGTGGGTCATGAGGTGGAAAAGCCCTGCGCTGTAAGCGCCTACTCCCATCGCCATCACCATATAACCGAGTTGGGAGATGGTAGAGTAAGCTAACCCTTTCTTGATGTCATTTTGAGTCATCGCAATTGTCGCGCCCAAAAATGCGGTTAATGCCCCGGTGAAAGCAATCATGTTCATAGCTGCTGGAACGTGTTCAAAGACCGGGTACATCCGGGCTACTAGGAAAACGCCTGCAGCCACCATCGTTGCTGCGTGAATCAGGGCGGAGATTGGTGTAGGACCTTCCATCGCATCTGGTAGCCACACGTGTAGGGGGAATTGTGCGGATTTAGCAACCGGACCAAGGAAGACAAGAATCGCAAACAGGACGGCGAGTAAATTGCTGACAGCACCGGTTCTGACCAGTTCTCCCAAGCGATCGCCCATAATACCAAAATCGAAGCTTCCTGTTGCCCAGAATAGTCCTAGCATACCCAACAGCAGACCAAAGTCGCCTACCCTGTTAGTCACAAATGCTTTTTGACAAGCATCGGCTGCTGCTTTGCGGTCGTACCAAAAACCGACCAGCAAGTAAGAACACATCCCGACCAATTCCCAGAAGATATAAATCTGTACTAGGTTGGGGCTAACCACCAGACCCAGCATTGAGGAGCCAAACAAGCTGAGATAGGCGTAGAACCGGACATAGCCGGGATCGTGCGCCATATAGCCATCCGTGTAAAGCATAACTAGGAAGGCTACGGTTGTTACAATCACTAGCATTAGGGCTGTCAGGTGGTCAATAGTGTAGCCCATGCTCAGGTGAAAATTGCCTGCTGTTGCCCACTCCAAACTACGAGTATAAGTGGCGTGTCCTTCTATTTGACTCCACAGCAGGGCGAAGGATAGCCCCATTGCAGCTCCCATCAAAGAGATAATAAATGCTGCATTTAGCTTTCGCTGGCTGTTAGTCACCTGATTCAACGAGATTAACCCTAGACCGACCAGCATTGCCCCAAGAAGAGGTAAAACCGGAATCAGCCAGGCATATTGATAGATTACTTCCATCACTGACGCCTACTTTATAGAATTCTTGACTAATTTGTCGGAACTGTTAATAATTGTGACACACACCCTTTAGGATAAAATACCCCACCCAACGTGATTCGGGTGGGGTTATTAAGCTTGGCTTTAGATTTGGGGTGTAAAGTATGGAATATGAAGTGTAGTACACTTTCCCCACATCCTACACCCTTTGTGCTCATGCTGACCGACACCCCAAATCTGCTTTTGTAGAGACATTGTAGGTTTTAGGACGGTTTGTGTAGGAGACTTTAATTTCTTCCAAAGCCAGAAGCAAGTCTTCTCGTCCACGAAAACCTTCCAAGCGCTGCCTAACAATACCATTTTCAATCAATAGTAAAGTTGGCAGTGATTTGAGTTTGTAAGTAGTAGCCAGTTTAAAATTCTCATCAGCGTTAATGTCTACTAATTTAATTAGATCGCCGCATTGAGCCTTAAATTGTAGCAACAGGGGCTGAATGATTCGACACAAGCCACACCAAGGTGCTTCAAAATTGACTAAAACGGGAATCGGCGATTCTAAAACTTCTTGAGTAAATGTCCGCTCACTTACCGACAACACCATGACGCCTCTAGAAGTATAGGGTTTTTTTATCAAATTGAGCTGTCAGTAGGAGGGAGTGCTTCATCATACCTATGCGATCGCTCCAGTGTTCTTTTCATCACTGAAAACTATCCAGTCAGACTACCGTGAAGAGAATTCCTTTTGTGATTTCAACCTCAGGATTTTAGCTCCCGATCGTCTTGACTTGTGAGGAAATTTTGATTGAGTTGCCATTGTTTTGCCTAAATAACTCTACTAGTGATGCCGTCAGTTACATATACGTAACGTCAATAGAGCTACCTGTTTGCTTTTCCTTTGAGACTCCAATTTACCGCAGCGTCTGCTGTTGAGAGACCAATTGCAACATAATTGCCTTTCATTATTTCGGAATTAATGAGAGTCCTTTGGGGAAAATCGGACTTAACCATCACCCCAAACCACACCATTTGCTTGTTGAGCGCTCCCAAGAGGAGTATTGTTTGTCTCGGCACTGCTTAAAAGGCTTTTCTTACCTATTTTGGCAGTCTTTATCTGAATTATAAAAAAAAAATGGCTTTTCATCAAGTCTTTCCTTCATTTGAGAGTTGCCAAACACCTCCCAACTCACACAGTTTCTAGACTAAGCACACCCCCACTGACCGCTACTTCACTTCATCCTACATTGATTTGGTAGCAGTTGATGAGATTAGGTACTAAGTATCTTACTCTTCAACCACTTTTTCTCGATTTAATTATGCTATGATTATAGACTGACTTTAGCCGTTACTTCAAACAATAGGGGGTGTGACCACCAGAGTAAAAGCACAAAAACAGCAACCCCCAGATATGCAGGACGGAGAAATTCCTGCCAAATGATAGATTGACGACCATCAAGAACTGCTGCAAAAGGAATGATAGAGGTGCGCTGTTTAGCTTTTTCAAAGGCTTCTCCATAGCGACCACTTAAACGGCGATCGCCATGCCAAACCCCAAATAAATGGTGTAATACTAACCCCATAGAAGTTACAAGCGTAAAACTCGTACCAAGCCAGAGAGTATGAGCAACACACCAAATGACCTGTCCTACCATCTGTGGATGACGAGTAATGCGAATAATTCCTATCTCGTAGAGATGGACTTGAGGCTTTTGGATAGCAGCAATTTCTAGTAGATTGAAAGTGGCAGGATACAAAAACAAAAAAGAAATAGCTGAAAGCACCCAAACAAACTGCTGCATTCCAAATACGCTTTGGGCATACCACAACTGCAACCCATCATAGCGATGGTTAAAAAAATAAATGATCAATATCACAGCCAAAGGTAGGCTAGTAGCTGCGAACAGAATACGGTAAAGCCTACATCCAAGGTGTTTTTCTGCCCAAGGGCGTAGGGCGGCTCCGCCACTATGAACAATTGCAAAGCAAATTTGTAGTCCCAACATGACAAAATGACTAAGGGTCAACCAAGTCGGCAACATCATATACACAAATGAAATAATTTAAAGAGAACTGAATTTCTGACACTGGATACAACAAACTATGTAAAAAAATTTTGGCAGTAAACCCTGCCTCAAGGTAGTATATGCGCTGGACACATATCATTTACCCACCTTCATCAGCATCATAAAATAGTACCACCTGATGAAAAAGTTACCCTTAGATTTGAAGCAACTTCTCAATGCCAAACTGAAGCTCAGAACGCAGAAGATAGAAGATATGAGCCAAAAGCTCATTTTTGTAAACAAACTTAAGGGACTGTGCAAGGAATTGTATTCTATTTTTTTACAAGGAAATCATGAGGATTGTACTTACTGGGATAGCCAATGGTGTTTTAGCGTGATTAAGTATTACAGACAACAAAACTTGACTCATATACTTTTGCGTGGCTTATTATACTACAAAGATGGGGAAAAAGCCTCCATTAATTGGGAACAGGGTGCAGAAAACAGGTTAAACGACTGTCCTCTGTACCCTATTTACTATTTGTGGATGAGGATGTTTGTGAAAAAAGGTAATGATTTTCAATTTTTTGCAGATTTGGTGGAGGACAAAATGTCGAAACAATAATAATAATGTTGTTACTCTGGCACAACAGTGATAACACGGATTATAGCTGAACAGATTCCGTAAATTTTGAAATCTTGAAAGTCTTTATGTAATATCCGTTACAATAAATACCCAACACCCTCTCAGGGCTAGTAAGTAGAAAAGAAGACTTTAGCCAAGATGATATGTTACTGTCTTGTTCGAGTAAAGCTTCCAAATACTAAGATTTTAAAAGTCAAGCCCTGCCCGAAGCTTTATTAAGCTGGTTTGTAGAAGACTGCCGCTCCTTTCAAAGTATGTGGGTTTAGCCTTATGTCTGACCTTCCTTTCACATTAGATCAGTTACGTATTCTTAAAGCGATCGCTGCAGAAGGGAGCTTCAAGCGAGCCGCTGATAGTCTCTATGTCTCCCAACCTGCTGTTAGTTTGCAAGTGCAAAACTTAGAACGGCAACTAGATGTTCCCTTATTTGACAGAGGAGGGCGTCGTGCCCAATTGACCGAAGCGGGACATTTACTTCTCAGCTACGGTGAAAAAATCCTCAGTTTGTGTCAAGAAACTTGTCGCGCCATTGAGGATTTACAAAATCTACAAGGGGGTACTTTGATTGTTGGTGCTTCTCAAACCACTGGCACCTATCTTTTACCCCGGATGATTGGGATGTTCCGACAAAAATATCCAGATGTGGCAGTGCAATTGCACGTACATTCTACCCGCAGAACCTCTTGGAGTGTCGCTAACGGACAGGTGGATTTGGCAATCATTGGTGGCGAAATTCCCACTGAATTAGTAGAATCATTGGAAATTATCCCTTACGCTGAAGATGAGTTAGCACTCATCCTGCCTACATCCCATCCTTTATCCAAACTGGAAACAATTCAAAGAGAAGACCTATATAAACTACAATTCATAGCTTTGGATTCTCAATCAACTATTCGTAAGGTGATTGACCAAGTGTTAGCACGCTGTGACATTGATACAAGGCGTTTTAAAATTGAAATGGAACTAAATTCCATAGAAGCAATAAAAAATGCCGTCCAATCTGGTCTGGGAGCAGCCTTTGTTTCAACCTCGGCAATCGCTAAGGAGTTACAAATGGGTCTGTTACATTGTTCTCCTATAGAAGGAGTCATTGTCAAGCGGATGTTGAGATTGATTTTCAACCCCAATCGCTATAGATCCAAGGCAGCCGAAGCATTCAGTCGGGAAATATTACCCCAGTTTGCTACACCTGGATGGAATTTAGAAGTGTTAAAATCAACACCCAAAGCAATGGCGATTAGTACCCTGAATGTAGGGGCGCATAGCTCTGACGATGATTAAGATTTAGTCCTTTGTCATTTGTCCTTTGTCATTTGTCCTTTGACCAAGGAAGCAGGACAAGGACTAATGACTAATGACTAATGACTAATGACTAATGACTAATCATGGAAATATATTGTACTCGTCCGGGTTGTCTCCGCCCTCAAAACCATTTTCCAGATTTAGACGATTCTGCTACCCTCAGAACAGTACAACAAAAATACTGCACTGCTTGTGGTATGCCCCTAATTCTCGTAGGTCGTTACCTGCCAACAAAGCTGCTAGGACGGGGCGGATTTGGAGCAGCATTTTTGGCACGCGATCGCTACACTCCAGGAATGCGCCAATGTGTGGTGAAGCAATTTCAACCTGCGGGAAACCTGAGTCCAACTCAACTTCAATTAGCACAAGACTTATTTGAACGAGAAGCGAATGTCTTAGAAGAAATAGGTAGGCAACACGAGCAAATCCCAGACTTATTTGCTTTTTTCCCGCTGTCTTTACAACCAGGAGAGCCAGAACAGTTTTTTTACTTAGTACAAGAATTTATTGACGGAGAAAACTTAGAGGAAGAGTTAACTCGAAAGGGCAAATTCTCTGAGCAAGAGGTCTTAGAGGTACTGCGCGAAATACTCAAGGTTCTTAAGTTTGTCCATGAAAAAAATATTATTCATAGAGATATCAAACCCTCTAATATTATGCGCCACCGTAATGGCAAACTTTATTTGCTAGATTTTGGGGCGGTCAAACAGGTTGCTAACTCCCCAGTAGGAAAGACTACCCCTTCCACTGGAATTTATTCAATGGGATTTGCACCCCCCGAACAAATGTCTGGAGGTCAGGTATTTCCATCTACAGACTTGTACGCCTTAGCTGTCACTACTGTGATGTTACTAACAGGCGAACAAGAAATAACACAATTATTCGATCCCTATAACAATCAGTTAAGGTGGCGAAATCATGTCACTGTTAGTCCTCACCTTGCTGATATTCTCGACAAGATGCTTCAACCTGCTGTCAGCCAACGTTATCAATCAGCCCAAGATGTTCTCAATGCCCTCAAGACACCTTCACAAGCTTTACCTACAACACATATCCCTCCCCATCAAAATCACCCTCCTCAACAATCTCAACAATTACAGCGACCACAAAATCCATCACAAGTTCAGCCACTGTCTCGCACGCCATCTGTAAAATCATTTTCTACACTGGAAATATTAGGTGGAGCAGCGTTTAGTGGTTTTGAAGGGGGGTTAATCGCGATCGCCCTATTTAGCTTGCTTGAGTCTCCTCCAATTACCACAGCTATTTCCGCATTAATTTTAGGAATACTCATTTTTGCTCAAACCAGACGATGGATTGAAAAGTGGGATTTATTAATTATTCCAGCTATTACTTTTGCATTTATCTTCTTTATTCCCTGGTTACACACTAGTTTGACTATTCAAGAAATAGTTATTTTCTCTGTAGCATCTTCTTTGGTATCAATCGCAGTCACGACTTTATTTCGTCTTATTTATAAGTTGTTATCTTTGATACTTTAAATGTAAGCATTCAGCTATTAGCGGTCAGCTTTCAGCTTTTCAGTAGGTTTTATTTTATTTGTATTCTCACGCATACTACCTCTAGAAACATTTCTACTGCTGATGCAATACTGCTCCAAAAGAGCGAAAATTAGAAACCCGGTATCTCCCAGATACCGGGTTTCTGAGGCTCTGTATTTTCTCACAAATCTTAAAGGCTTGCCATATATTAAGAATAAATCCGAAATCGAGCCACGTTATTTTGTAGTTTTTACTGAAAACATTTCCATTAAGTGTCATACCATTAGATTGGTAAAATAAGTAACAAAAAAATAGAAATTGATTTTTTGTCAAAAAATTTCATAAAAATGGCTATGACGCAAAAAAATGAAACGATAGTTCTGATTCTAACGTTAGTAATTACACTAGGACTAGTTGGTGCTATTTACTGGTGGTTGAGCGGCGATCGCAATATCAGCTCTTTAAGCACCAACAAGTCTCAACCAGTAGCCAAGTCGAATGATCAAACCTTTGCCCAAGTGCCTAATGTTCCGACTGGATTATTTAGCTACGGAGGTAGTACGACCTGGGCACCCATAAGGAAAGATGTCGATCCAGCTATTAAAACTGTCTTTCCTCAGTTTCAATTACGCTATACCGACCCCATATCAGGTGCGCCCGGTTCTGGTAGTGGCATCAAAATGCTACTAAATAACCAGCTTGCCTTTTCTCAGTCGTCACGTTCTGTTAAAGGCGAAGAGTATGAACAGGCGAAACAAAGGGGTTTTACACTCAAAGAAATTCCGGTAGCGATTGACGGGATTGCGATCGCAGTTAATCCCAGTCTCAACATTCCTGGTTTAACTATTGCTCAACTTAAAGATATTTATACAGGTAAAATTACTAACTGGCAAACCGTAGGCGGTTCCAATTTACCCATCACACCCTACTCTCGTCGTCCTGAAGAAGGTGGAACAGTGGAATTTTTCGAGGAAAACATTTTAGGGGGTGAAAACTTTGGAAGCAATGTGGAATATATCTCAACGACAACCCAAGCATTGCGAGAGGTAGGAAATAATCCAGGTGGTATTTACTACGCTTCTGCTCCTGAAGTTGTTGGACAGTGTACCGTAAAGCCCTTACCTCTAGGAAAGACCCCCGATCAATTAGTTCCACCTTACCAGGAACCATTTGTCCCACTTTCGCAGTGTCCGCAACAGAGGAACCAATTGAATGCCACGGCTTTCCAAACTGATGAGTACCCCATTACCCGGCGTTTATTTGTGATTGTTAAACAAAACGGTCAAATCGACCAGCAAGCGGGAGAAGCCTACGCCAATTTACTGCTAACAAATCAAGGTCAAGAATTAATTTCTAAAACTGGATTTGTCAGAATTCGTTGATATATTAAACGTTAGTGGATAGTGGATAGTAGATAGGGGTTGTGAACCACCCCAACTAACCACTAACCACTAACCATTTTTTATGTCTCAAAAAAACGAAACACCAATTCTGGTGTTATCCCTACTGATGACAGTAGGGTTGATAGCTGGCGGCTACTGGTGGTTCAGTAGAAGCTCTAACTTCGATACAAGTAAAGTTTTTTCTAAACCATTGAGTTCCAAGCCAGCTTCATCTTTGCCAAGAGAATCCAGTGGCAAAACTTTTACCTCTGTAAAAAATGTTCCGACTGGAATATTTAATTACGGAGGTAGCACCTCTTGGGCACCAATTCGATTGCTTGTTGACCCGGCTCTTCAAGGGGCGCGACCGGAGTTTCGTTTGCGTTACTTACAACCTAGTAGTGGCGCTCCAGGGTCTGGTACTGGTATCAAATTAATTATTGACGGTCAGTTAGCATTTGCCCAATCATCACGACCAATTCTTGACCAAGAAAGAAGTAGCGCCCAGCAACGCGGATTTACCCTCGACCAAATTCCCATAGCAATTGATGGGTTAGCAATAGCAGTGAACCCCAACCTTAATATTCCAGGGTTAACAGTAGACCAATTACGATCTATCTACACTGGTAAAATCGCTAACTGGAAGCAATTAGGCGGTCCTGATGTACCAATAAAAGCTTTTTCTCGTCGCCTTACTGATGGCGGTACAGTAGAACAACTTGTGCAGGATGTCTTGGGTGGTCAATCTTTCGGATCTAATGTAGAGTTTGTCTCCACAACCACCCAAGCACTGCAAAAAGTGGCTAGCAGTCTTGGTGGTATCTATTATGCTTCTGCCCCAGAAGTGGTTCCTCAATGTTCAATTAAACCCTTGCCGTTGGGGCGGACACAAGGGCAATTCGTTGCTCCTTACCAAGAGCCTGTTGTGTTCCCGAATGAATGTCCTGGTAAACGAAACAAATTGAACATTGAGGCTTTCCGAGAAGGAAAGTACCCGTTAACACGCAATCTGTTTGTGGTGATAAAACAGAACGGTCAAATTGAACAGCAAGTCGGTGTTGCTTACGCCAACTTACTGCTAACAGAGCAGGGACAGGAACTTGTTTCCCAAGCAGGGTTTGTCAAAATTCGCTGACACCTGCATCGTTGCTGCTTTAGCTGGCTCTATTAATCGACTCTGCTGGCAAGCAAATGAGATTATCACCTTGAGTAAGGATTAAGCCACGCTGACGCAATTTGCCCATCAAGCGGGTGACGGTGACACGAGTCGAACCGATCGCACTGCCAATTTGGGCGTGGGTGAGGGGGAAGGGCAGGCAATAACCGCGAATTACATCTGGATCGGTTTCGCTCATTGCCGGCTCTCCATATTCCTCTATCAGTAACGTGAGGAATCCAAGGAGACGGTCAATTGTACGGCGTTGTCCTAAAGCACTCAGCCACAGCAACTTGCGTTGGTGCTGATAGCGGAAGGCATCCATCACTTCCCGGCGGAAGTGGGGCCAGTTATCTAGATCGTGCCAGTACATCCAAAGCACAGCTGTTTGATCGACGTGGGCATACGCCTGGAGTGTGAACGGTGACTGGGCAACAATTTCAAACGGTTGTCCCGCGCCAACAAAACCTAAGAAAGCTTCTTCAGGGGTTCTGTTAATGCGTCGAGAAGTTAGCTGACTTGCTGTTGCACTAACTTGGGCAGTCCCTACCATTCGGATCGCACCCCTTTGCACCAAATACAGCAATCCAGGACGGGCTGGAATGCGCTCATCTTTGCTAAAGGTGCGGCAGCGGTAGTGTTCCTGAGCCCAGTCAAGAATCCGTTGCCAAGTCAAAAAAGGACGTGATGCCTCAGAAAAGGAGGATGGAGATTGCATAGGTAACAAAGAGCGTTCGGCTGAAGACAAAGACGTCATAAATAAGGTGCAAGGAGTGTCTTCTCGTTGGTACTCCAAGCATTAATCCTAAGAGTACCAGCCATACAAAAGGTAGAAAACAGAGCTCCTACTCTTTTGTTATACTTCTTACTGTACAATGAAGGTAGTAAAATTTACCCCTAGTTTATTAAATTTTGCATAATTCTAATTTTTCTCTTTTAAAAGAGAACTTCTACCCTGAGATAGATGACAGAGTTTTAGAGAATCATAAGTAAAGCGATTTTATGAGAGGCGTATGTGTATCAAGAACTACAGGTTTGTAAATACACTTCAATTAAACAGTTAGTATACAGCAAATTATTCAAAGTACCAGGTATTTATACTGATACAAATAAAATGTTATGTACAATAAAAAGAAAAATTCCTCTATCACAAGGTAGAAAAGAGAAAAAAATTTTTTATGTCTCAGGTATAGCTTTTAAATTATCCAAATATGAGAATCTTCCCGCTATAGATATAGCTAATAGACTTGTTTCTCATTTATTAAGAAACGGTGACAATGAACTCATAATTCAAGTTGTCTCTCCTGGTTGGATTCATTTAGAAGTCGCTCCTCCCACTTTGGCAGCTTGGTTAGAAGGGCTGATTGTGGATAATGGGGAGATCCCAGCCCAATGCTGCTTGGATAAGCAAAAATTAGAAACCCGGTTTCTTGAAACCGGGTTTCTGACACCTCAACGATTAGATGTCACGCAAGATGCGATCGCAGTCCCCTTTGGAGATGAGGGACAGGAGGGAAGAGGAGATGAGGAAGTTAAAAAAGCTAATTTTTCTGCCCTGGCTCCCCCTGCTACCCTTTTTCCCGTCCAATATGCTTATGCAAGATGCTGTTCTCTAGTGCGGTTAGCGGTTCAAGAGGGATTAATAAAACAACACAGAGAGGTAGAATTTGGCACCATCAAGAGTGGTTTTGACCAAGATGCACCGCGTGTTCTTATCTCAACTGTGATTCCTTGGCTTGACAGTAATGCAAAAATGAGGTTTCTACATCCGACGTCCTATCTTCTGATTAACCAGTTAGTGGAAGTAGTAGATCAGTTAGGATGTTCTAATTCTGGTGGCTGTGTTAACTGGAAAAAAGCAGCACTGAATTTAAGTCATGTCTTTGAAACTTTCTGGTGCCAATGCCGCATCTTTGGTGAAGTAACAACAGCTTCTTTGGAACTAGCCCAAGTCAGACTCGGACTGGTAATGGCGACCCAATCTGTCTTAAAGTTCTTGTTGGAGAAAAAGTTAAATACTTTTGCTATTCCGGAAATCTAAAAAAATAAAAATATTCTTAAGGCTATTGACTCTCCAAAAAACCTAGTGTAATCTATTTGTTGTGTGAGGAGCGAACCAGCAAGAGTACCGAGACGAAACACGGCCAGTCGTCGGTGCTCTTTCTGATTTTTATAGAAGTGTAAAACCTAATTTGATAGCAAAAATTTTTCAATAGCTACTGCAGCTCCATCTTGCTCCACATCGGGAGCTACCCATTTGGCTGCACGTTGTACTGGCGTTGGTGCATTACCCATAGCAATACCAATACCGACATACTCTAACATTTCTACATCGTTGAAATTATCACCGATGGCTATGACGTTGGTTCTTTGTAGTCCTAGCAATTCTTCTGCTAGGTAACGAACTCCAGCACCTTTATTTGCATAAGGGTTAGTGGCTTCAAAAAACGTTGCTACAGATGTTGTTAGATATAGTTCGGCTGGAGTGTATTGGCGGCGCAGGTTTCCTAATAGCTGCTCAATAATTTTTGTATCATCGCACAAAGCTAACACTTTTGTAGGATTGTTGTGAGAAACTTCGCGTAAGTCCCCCACAGGTATAAGATTTATGCCAGATCGCTCTGCGTACAGTCTACTCTCGCTTGTGATTTCCCTTACGTAAAGCTGGTCGTTAATATAAAAGTGAACAGAAAGCAGCGATCGCAATTCAGGTTGTTCAAAATAGTCTAAAAGCTTGTATGCTATTTGTTGAGGAACGGAAAGGTGTTGATGCATTTTTTGGGTAGAAGGGTCTTGAATCCAAGCTCCCTGGTAAGCTATTAGTGGCAAATCAGAACCAATATCTTGATGAAAACGCAAAGCAGAACGGTACATACGACCAGTCGCGATCGCCACTCGAATACCTCGTGATTGCGCTGCAACAATTGCTTGCTTTACAGGTTGACTAATAGTGTTCGATTTACCTGCTATTGTGCCATCAATATCTACTACCAGCAGTTTAATATCCAAAGCAGCAATGTCTCTGATGTCAGATTCAGATGACCCCAATTCATTTATGGATACGTCTTGCATCATCATTTTAGAAATTATACTTTCACACCACACTTTACACCCTTACACCCCTACATCCCTACATCCTTTGTGTAAATATAGACCCAAAAGAAGATACTGAAACGCAATTGATTCATTAACCTAGGTAATTATAGTAAGAGTCCGCTAGCCAGCCAGCCAGAAGAGTTAACAGTTCCATAACCTTGTAAAAAATAATAGGATTTCCATGAAAAAGAAAAAAAGGTTAAAAGAACTTATTGCAGCTATAGCTACTGTAACAGGTGTGTTTTCAGTTGTTACCCCCGCAAGTGCAGTTTCATTACAGAGTAATGAGGTATGGGATGACTTGACAGACCTTCCTGTTCAGTCCAGAACAACCGATATGTCAGGTTTTCAGGAACTTATTCCTGAATTCAAGCAATTTGTGCAACCGGAAGGAATAGCAATTCCAGCCAACCAATCTGCACGACTAGACCCATCTAGATTACAGTTAGTATCTGACAGCAATGTTCGTGTTTGGTTCCTAAATGAGGGCGCTGACTATCGCAATCAGTTAGCTTACGAAGCAGTCGTTAATGATTCTGTTATCCAACAAGGATTAATTTTTGAAGATGCTTCTTGTATCGCAGGGGGTCAGTATAACTGTGAGAGATCTAGTGCGGACGGGGTATTGAATGTCGGCGATTACGTCGATTTGGGTACAATTCCAGGAGGTTCGCAACTTAACTTCTGGTTAAGAGCAAATGGAGATAACCCACAATCTCCAGCAGGAACTAACCCAGTAACAAACGAAAAATACATTTACGGTCCATCTCCGGAAGTTAATCCCGACAACCTCGAACACATAGTTTCATATGAGTACCAAGATTATGTTGTCATAGGGTTTGAGGATTTATTTGGACCAGAGGGTTTTTCAGGTGGAGGAAATGTTGATTTAACAGCCGATCGCGACTTCAATGATGTGGTTTTTGTCGTTGATGTTGGTAAAAACAATTTGGACGGTACTGCTTATGTACCGGAACCAGGAACTGTACTTGCCATACTAGCTGTAGGCGCAGTCGGTACGCTACAACTGCGTCGGTCTAGAAGTAGAGTGTAGGGTGTAGGGAAAAACATTTAATTGTACGCTTCATCTCATCAGGGTATTGCATTGACTTCTTATAGCCTAAACGTAGACAGAAATAATTTGAAAGATAGCGCTGAGGTGTCAGAAACCCGGTTTCTTCAAGAAACCGGGTTTCTAATTTTCGTGCTTCCCTTGTAGTATTGCCCTGACATCCCTATTTTTCGCTGAAGCTTGAAAAATTGATATAACTTCATTTTAGCTGACCTAATTCCATAAAAACAATATAAATTTCATGAATAAGTCTCGTAGAAGTACTGAGTATAAAGAAATGGCGAAGATTGTCCCTAAGTATAGACACGGAAGAAAGAACACGATATTAATAAATTAAGAATCAAAAAAACGATGTACTAATTACTAGTGCAATACGTTGATTGAAAACTTACTAAACAAAAGTATAAAGTAATTGTAAAGGATTGATATTATGAAGAAAAATCACTTAAAGAAACTTTTAGTTGCTGCTACTACAATGGCTGGTGTCCTTGCTTCCGTTGCGCCTGCAAGTGCTAGTACATTTACCTGGGGGAATTGGACAAAAAATTATCAAGTACAAGATAGGCTAACGGACAATACAGGGTTTCAATCTCTTATTCCCAAATTTCAGGATTACGTACAACCAGAGGCTATTTCAATTCCAGAAGATAAATTAAATAAAGTAGACCCTACAAAACTGAGCCTAAAAGCTGACCATAATGTTCGGATTTGGTTTCTGAATGAAGGTGCTGGTTCTAAAAATCAACTAGCTTATGAAGCAATTAACGGAAGTGATTATACCAAAGGATTGCTGTTTGATAATATTTCTTGTGACAGTTCTAAAAGTGCTAATTCAGCTTGTCAATTAGGAGAGAACTCT
The DNA here is from genome assembly GCA_035967975.1 of Scytonema sp. PMC 1070.18. Taxonomy (GTDB): domain Bacteria; phylum Cyanobacteriota; class Cyanobacteriia; order Cyanobacteriales; family Nostocaceae; genus Scytonema. The sequence continues at coordinate 1,481 of JAWQFQ010000121.1, read as the reverse complement.
GGTGTACTCGATATCGGCGATTATGTTGAATTAGGTAAGGTCTCTGGTGGTACGCAGCTTAACTTTTTTATTAAAGCCGATGGATTCAATAATCCTGACGGTTATGTGTACGGTGCAGATGCGTCAGAAAATCCAGATAAACTAGAACATTTGATTGCTTATGAAGTTGACGGTTACCTGTTGCTAGGTGTGGAAGATTTATACGGACCTGAAGGTGCAACGGATGCACCAAATCAAAATTCTGATCGCGATTTCAATGATATCGTTTTCGTAGTTGATTTTGGGAAGGACAATCTCGCTTCTGTACCAGAACCTGCAAGTGTGATCGCTTTAATGAGTCTGGGTGCTGTTGGAATGCTGAAATTGCGTCGTCGTCAAAACCCGGCTTAAATTATTCTAGGAGTAAGATTGTGCAAACCGCCCAACTGGCTAGAATAGGTCTATGTCCTGAAAAACACCGAGCAACCAGTTGGTTTCCACTCCCTTAATGAGAACACACCCGACATTCATTTTAGTAGATGGTCACTCCCTTGCCTTTCGTTCGTACTTCGCCTTAACTAAAGGACGAGACGGTGGACTGCGAACAAAGACGGGAATACCTACAAGCGTGTGTTTCGGTTTTCTCAAGTCTTTGCTAGAGGTGATCGCAACTCAGCAACCGAAAGCAATGGCGATCGCATTTGATTTGGGCTTACCAACTTTCCGCCACGAAGCTGACGATACATACAAAGCTGACCGTCCGGGAACACCAGAAGATTTCATTCCCGACTTGAAAAATCTACACGAATTGCTAGAGGCGTTAAATCTGAAAGTCCTAACTGCACCCGGTTATGAAGCCGACGACGTGTTGGGAACCCTAGCACAGAAAGCGACATCGGCTGGGTACAAGGTCAAAATACTGACGGGCGATCGCGATTTGTTTCAACTCATCGACCCGGAAAAAGAAGTTAGCGTTTTGTACTTCAGCCCAGAAGCATTAAAACGCACCACCGCTAATAATGGTATTAGTGAATTTGGTGTAGAGCAAGTTCAAGAAAAACTAGGGATTTTACCATCTCAAGTCGTTGATTACAAAGCTCTTTGTGGCGACCAATCAGATAATATTCCAGGTGTCAAGGGAATTGGAGACAAAACAGCAGTAAAGTTGTTGTCTACCTATGGTTCCCTTGATAATATTTATACTTCACTAGATGAAATTAAAGGAGCAATTCAGAAAAAACTGGAATCTGGGAAAGAAGATGCACAGAAGTCTCGTTACTTAGCTGCGATCGTCCTTGATGTTCCTTTAGAAGTTGATTTAAAAGATTGTAACCTCAAAGGATTCGATACCAGCAACCTCATACCAATTTTAGAAAAGCTAGAGTTTAAAACTTTTCTAAGTAAAATTAATGAACTCCAGCAAAAATTAGGTGGAACCACAGAAGAAACCCCAGAAGTCACCAATTCTCAAGAACAAACCACACCCCCACACCCCACACCCC
>JAWQFQ010000120.1:0-26289 GCA_035967975.1 Scytonema sp. PMC 1070.18 | reverse complement strand
TAGTTGATAGTTGATAGTTGATAGTTGATAGTTGATAGTTGATAGTTGATAGTTGTTGAAGAATAGTTATTAACCACTAACCACTAACCACTAACTACTAACCACTAACTACTAACTACTAACCACTAACCACTAACCACTAACTAATTGCTGTAATTCACTACAGGAGGTTGTGCAGGTGCTACTGTAGTCCAGCCAGCTTTCACTGGTTCTTTTAAGGCTTGTGTGTACTCAGAAACTGCTTGGTTAGGTGCAGGGAATGCTTTGTGAGTTGCCGTTTGTGCAAGCCACTTTTTGTAATCATCCATTGACTCAACCACCACATTTGCTTGCATAGTTGCAAAGTATGTACCGCTAAATTGTGAGTCAGTTAATCTATATTTGCCAGGACGGATGGGAGTGAACTCAAAATCAATCTTGCGGTTGGGAATAATATCCTGTTTGAGTCGGAAAGCAGGAATGTAAAAGCCGTGAAGAACGTCCTCTGTTTGCATTGCTAAGCGAACGCGTTGATTAGCAGGTAAATGCAATTCAGTACTGGTAACTCCTTTTTCTGGGTAACGAAATACCCAAGCCCACTGTTTAGCATCTACTTCAATTTCTTCAGTGGATTCAGACGGGGGTTGCATCGGTGCAGCGTAAGCTGTTTCCATCGCCATTGGTAGATGTACGTGTATGGACTGCATGGGTCCCATAATTCCCATTTGCTGGTAAACTTGGTAGCTGTAACCTGCAATCCACAACACTAGCAGAATTGGGATAGCTGTCCAAACAACTTCCAAAGTTACATTCCCTTCAATTGGGGGACCATCGCTAGTGTCATACTGTTCGGCTTGATGGAAAATTACAGAATACATTAGGGTTCCTGTGACGCCAAGGAAGATGAACGCCCCTAGAGTTACTAAGAAGCTAAACAAATCATCAATGAGTTGAGATTCTGCTGCACCTTGCTCCGGAAGCCATGAATATGCTAGCTGTCCTATTCTAAGACTGACAGCCGCTAGAGCGATCGCGATCGCAGTAAGTATCAAAATATTTCGGATTTTCATAGCGAACAATTTTACAAATCCTATCCAAATTTCTTTTTAAGACGGTGTGGGGTGTAGGGTAAAATCCTCACTACACCCTACACCCTACCCCCTACCCCCTAATTGATTGAGGAGCAAGTTAGGGTCTTGACCTAAGCGCAGCAACATATCAGCGGTATTGTGTACGCCAAATTCAGCAGCCATTTGAGCTCCTAAAGTGCCGTGAACGTACATCAAAAACATGATGACAAACCCAGAGAGCAGATAAGTCCACTGAACTTCCTGAAAGTTCTTTTTGCGCCAAAAATAGCGTTGCCATCCTCTCCAGAATGTCATACCAACAATCATTGCTAAAAGCACAACACCACCTATACCGTGCCAAAGCATTGTTTCCATTGGCTGCAATCCCCAAGCACTCTTCACATCAGACGGTGCATCTGCCAGCATGATTTCATAAAAACCTGCTGCGACTGTAAAAAATGTGATTGCTGCTGAAGCGAGCATATTATACCAGCCAACATCAAAAAAGTTGGACTGTTCTGCAGGAATTGCTAAAAACTTGAAGATTTGCTTTTGAAAGGGGAAGACTACACCAATAAAATCAAAGGCAATCCCAAGGATAAACAAACCTAAGGTGAGGTGAACTAAGTTTGGATGAATGGGTATGGTGTAGGGTAATCCATTTGCGCCAAGGTTTGTTTTCAATTGGTCAATCAATTCATAGTTCATTGGAGTAAGCCCTCCTTTAGAGCTTCAACAACTGGTACAGTATGCAGTCCATAAACCCAAACCAGTTCATCTCCGAAATACACTTGTACACCAACTAGAACCGTCAAAAGTAGTCCAGCAGCAAGGTAATAAATCGATATCCTTTCCGGGTTCTGCAAACGAAGCACATAGCGCCAAGCTGTAATGGCTGCAAGAATTCCTGACAGTGACCAACCTATCAAAGTATGGACATTTAGGACAGAACGAGCTGCATTATATGGTTCTGCTAACCCTGCTTCAAACTGACCAAAAATAATCGCGATGAAGATGGAAACTGAAGCGAAAAGCATATTCCACCAGCTCACCTCAAAAAGACGGTGATTTCGCGAAAAATAGCCAACTACATCACAAACAAAGGCAAACAATACCATCGCAATTACGAAGTGTACAACGATGGGATGAATTGTATCGGGATACGGTAAATTATGGTCGTTCAAGAACGGAAAATACTGAAGCATGGTCTTCTCCTCGTAAGTCAGCTATCAGCGTTCAGCATTCAGCCGTCAGCGTTCAGCATTCAGCATTTAGTAGAACAGCTAATAGCTAATAGCTAATAGCTGATAGCTATAAAATAGACACAGGTTTCCCTAAGAACCTGACTCAATAGCAGCACCATGCCGGATTTTTCTGTGGTAAATTCTTTCCCTGCGCGGTTTACCACTGTTACTCATCTTAAAGGAATGTAACTTAAATTTATGTATCTGATGATATTTTTATCTTTTTTTTATTTTGTTATCAATGTAGCAATCATATCTGAAGGAACTCCAAAAAATAATTCTCCAAAAATCTCTTGTGGTACGGGCGTCTCGCCCGTACCACAAGACTCAAATTTCTCACGCCTATTTGAAAACAGAGGCGTCATCAACTCCAAAAAGTTTTTCTTTCTTTGTATGATAGTCCCAAGGATTGTAACCTTTTGATTTCAAAGCATATACTTCTTCAGTTGTCAATCCAAATAAGAAGAAGTTTTCAGATCCTACTTCCTCACGGATTTCGATATTTGCACCATCAAGTGTCCCAATCGTCAACGCCCCATTCATAGAGAATTTCATATTACCAGTCCCAGAAGCTTCTTTCCCTGCTGTGGAGATTTGCTCCGATAAGTCTGCAGCCGGATAAACCCTCTGTCCAAATCTGACATTGTAATCTGGTAGGAAAACTACCTTGAGGTGACCTCTAACATCGGGATCGTTATTGACAACATCAGCAACGGAGTTGGTCAACTTTATCATCAACTTCGCCATAAAGTACCCAGGAGCCGCTTTCCCACCAAAGATAAATGTACGGGGTGTGATATCAAGGTTGCGATCGCGCTTGAGTCGGTTGTAGAGTGTAATAATATGCAGTACGTTGAGATGCTGTCGTTTGTACTCGTGAATTCGCTTAACTTGGATATCGAAAAGCGATTCGGGGTTAATTTCAATTCCCTGATTTTTCTTAACGTACTGTGCCAAATCACCCTTGATATCTTGCTTGATGTGCCGCCATTCTTGCTGGAATTCAGGATTGTCAACGAAAGTCTCTAGTTGCTTAAGTTCTTCTAAATGAGTAATCCAACTTGTTCCAATTTTACGGGTTATAAGGTTAGCGAGTTTGGGATTACTTACAACTATCCAACGACGGGGAGTGACACCATTAGTTTTGTTACTGAACTTTTCTGGCCATAACTCATAAAAATCCCGCAGCACATCCTGCTTCAATAACTGCGTATGTAAAGCAGCGACGCCATTAATGGCATGAGAACCAACACTGGCTAAATTCGCCATGCGTACATACTTTTCACCACTCTCATCAATTAGTGATAGTCTAGCTAAGCGGGCGTTGTCACCGGGATATTTGAGGCGGACTTGGTCGAGGAAGCGTTGATTGATTTCATAAATAATTTTTAAATGTCTGGGCAATAAACTGCCAAATAAGCTTAAGGGCCATTTTTCCAAGGCTTCAGGTAATAAGGTATGATTGGTGTAGCCAAAAGTGTTTTGAGTGATGTGCCAAGCTTGATCCCAATCCATCAGATGCTCATCTACTAATAACCGCATTAATTCAGCGACACCGATAGATGGGTGAGTATCATTCAATTGAGCAGCAAAAGATTCGTGAAAGTTGTCTAGGCTCTCCTCTTTTTGCAAGTGTTGGCGAATCATGTCCTGCAGGGAACAAGAAACGAAGAAGTATTGTTGCTGCAAGCGCAGTTGCTTACCCTGAATCGCCTCATCATTGGGATAAAGAACTTTGGTGATATTTTCCGCCACCATTTTTTCATGAACTGCACCGTAATAGTCGCCGACGTTAAAAGCTTGAAATCCAAAGGATTCTGGCGCTTCAGCTTTCCATAAACGTAATATATTAGTTGTGTTTACTTTATACCCTAAGATAGGTGTATCATAGGGAACACCTTCGATAATCAGATTGGGAGTCCACCGGACTCGATAGCAATTATTTTCATCATAGTAGGCTTGAGTGTAGCCACCAAACTTCACCTCCACCCTTTCCTCTGGACGGGGAATTTCCCAGGGATTACCGGGGCTTAACCATTTGTCAGTGATTTCAACTTGCCACCCATCCCGAATTTCCTGGTCGAATATTCCAAATTCGTAGCGAATACCATACCCAATTGCTGGAATTTCTAGGGTCGAAAGAGAATCCATATAGCAAGCAGCCAGACGACCCAATCCCCCATTTCCTAATCCTGGTTCTTCTTCTTGTTCGCGCAATGCTACGAAGTCTAACCCATATTCCTCAACAGCTTGGCGCACTTGATCGTAAATCCCTAAGTTGACTAGGTTGTTACTCAGGTGTGGTCCTAAAAGAAATTCTGCTGATAGATAGCAAACAACTTTGACGTTTTTTTTCAGGTAGGTTTGAGCCGTGTTGAGCCATCGGTATACAAGGCGATCGCGTACTGTGTAAGCCAAAGCCATGTAGTAATCATTGGTCGTCGCAATCCCAGGAAACTTGCCTTGTAAGTAGAAAAGATTGTCGGCTAGTGCTCGTTTTAGCGTTTCTATACTTAGTCCCGTGCGATCATCTTCAACTATCACATTGGGTGTTGTTACTGGCACTGGTTTGGATGTGGTCATGGTTGCTTTCCTAATGTTGTTATGGTACGGTCTAATTCCAAACGTAAGAACTGTTGAAGGTGAGGAATAAGTCCTCAAACCTCAAACCCTCATACTGAAATGGTTAACATCGGGAGGCAAATAAATACGGGCGACCGTGGCGTTCTTATTTGTAATTGAGTCGAGTCGGGTTGCTACTACCATAATTAACTATTCAACAAGAAGTATAAATGGATTTGTTCTTTCAAGCTCATGTCTCTCAAATTTGAAGCCTGATGCAAAGTCTTGTTTCTAGTTAATTTCAGTCTGGCTTATTATAAGCTTTCATTCAGAACTTTATGATTAAGATATCTCGGTTTGATTGAACATCTGTTAGTTCAAAGCAATATGTAAAATTTTCTATGATTGAAGGTAAAAATATGCTTGACAAATGTCATCTGCTGTTGTGGTGTAACTGCTGTTAGACGAGTGTCTGACCACATGACATCAGTACTGAGACGTTGCTCAGGAGAAGAGCCCAACTATCAAGTGAGATGAAATGGTACGAGAAAAAGCATCAATGAGTGCATAAGTTCCCTTGGTTGGTACCCATGATTAAGTAGCAAAGATGATTCAATTGCTATTTAGTTATACATACTTTGTTCACTTTGTCAACGGGTAAATTCTGGTTATGATAAACAACTTAAGTCTTATTCGCATCCTGATAGCTGACGATCATCCGATAGTACGCCAAGGTTTGGCAACAGTGATTGAGCGCGAGCCAGATATGACAGTTATTGGGCAAGCTTCCAATGGACATTCTGCGTTAGAGATGTTCCGCAAATATCAACCTGATGTGGTGCTAATGGATTTGCGAATGCCTGACATGGGAGGTGTTGTTGCCATCAATGCCATTTGTACTGAGTTTGAAGATGCTCGCATTGTTGTACTCACTACTTATGATGGTGATGAAGATATTTATCGAGGTCTACAAGCAGGTGCAAAAGGTTATTTGCTTAAAGATGTTGAACCAGAAGAACTTTTAACAGCTATTCGCACTGTTGCTGGAAATCAAAAGTATATTCAACCTACGGTGGGAGCTAAACTGGCAGAACGGATGAACAACCCAGAACTGAGCGAACGTGAGTTGCAGGTTATCCGTTTGATAGCAACTGGCAAAACTAACCAAGAGATTAGCATTGCTCTACGTATTTCTGAAAGCACTGTCAAGTTCCATGTTAACAATATTTTGAGCAAGTTAGGAGTCAGCGATCGCACACAGGCGGTCCTCAAGGGTTTGAAACGGGGAATTGTCCGGCTTTATGAGAATGTTGGTGTTTCTTGCTATTCACTCCAGTCGCGAACTAAAATCTCTATCGGAAAATAGTAGGCGATCAGGCTACTTTTTATCTGTATCTAGATGGGGTTTTTCAACTTTCAACCCCAATTTCCACATATATTGTATTATTTAATACTTTTTTATATTCATTTTTGTGCGTTGTGTTTAAATTATTGGAATTAGGCACTGTATATCAAAGATGAAATATTTTGAAGTTTAACAATAGCAATTTTGATGTGTGAAAATTGCGAACCCTAGAAACCCAGTAACTTTGTGATACCGGGTTTCTCTCCTTTTACGAAGGATACGCGGATTGCTATAGCAACATATTCAACTATAGTTATCATTGAAATTTATAATAATTAAAATCTGAAACTAGATTTTTGAGAGTTGATAGAGAATAATGATTGCTATACCTAATCAAAAGTACAGGTAATATTTCGATCTAAAGGTTAGCTAATCACTAATCGTTGTATCAGATATAATCTTTATCTTAAATAGACTCCAAAGAAGAGCAAATTGTCGTAAACTAGTAATCTGTAAACAATACGCAACGCGATCCGATTCAAACACTTTTATGTTTGGGTATTCGTTGTAGCGGTTGTTTACTGCTCTTTATCTGCCAAGAAAGAGAGGGATTCTTGGAAAAGAGGGAGACAAGAGACATAACTTATAAGAGTTACTTTCCCTTGTCCCCCTTTACTTAATTTGTAAACATTCAGCTTTTAGCCATTAGCCATTAGCTATCAGCTATCAGCTATCAGCTAAGCGCTTTTCTGTGCGTTTTATTCGTAGTCTCGTTCATTCTACCTCTGAAAACACTTATACTGCTGAAGTGCTGATGGCTGAATGCTTACAACTTAAACAAGAGGAGTAACTAGCATGACAACCCTTCAAAATCAGCCCATTCCAGTGCTTGTGGATACAGACGGAGGAGTAGATGATGCCTTGGCGCTGATTATGGCATTGAACTCACTACAATTAGATTTGAAGGCAATTACCGTTTTAGCTGGTAATATTGATGTAGACCAAGCAGCTAATAATGTATTACGGGTACTAAGTATTGTTCAACCCAAGACCTTACCCATTGTTGCTAAAGGCTGTAAAAAACCACTGGTTAAACAGCCGTTTAATGCCGCAGGTATTCATGGAGCAGATGGGCTTGGTGAATTAGATCAATTTAAAGAAGCTGATGGTACAGCCCGCTATCCCAAACTGACGATTGAACCATCTACAGAAAATGCTATTGATGTTATTCTCAAGACAGTCCAAGAGTACGGCGACAGTCTGAATATTGTGGCTTTAGGTCCACTAACGAATGTAGCAACAGCAATTCAAAAAGATGCCACTACAATGAAAAAAGTAGGGCGAATTATTATCATGGGCGGAGCTGTTACCGTACCTGGAAATATTACGGCTGCAGCTGAGTTTAATTTTTTTGTAGATCCTGATGCGGCTCAAATTGTGATGGAGTCAGGGATTTCCCTCACTCTAGTGGGTTTGGATGTGGCGATGAAAGCCCCTTTACCGCGCCAAGTTGTTGAAGATAAGTTACAGAGCCGTCCTTCAAAAGTCACCCAGTTTATTGCCGATTGCACTGGAATTTATATGGCTTTTTATCGAGATAATGAAGGCTTTTACGGTTGTTATTTACACGATCCTTTGGCAATGGCGGTTGCTATCGATCCGAGTCTGGTTAAGACTGAATCACTCTATATGATGGTCGAAACTGAAGGACGATTTACCACTGGGTTGTCACTAGCAGATCGGCGCGATCGCCGAGATGAGGAAATTAATCCACCTAATGTAGAAGCTTGTTTAGATGTTGATACCGAACGATTTTTAAAGCTTTTTGATCGACTTGTCTGATCTCTTGGCAACTCGGTTGAAGTTTGGAAAATTTTAGAGATTTTAAAATTTAATACTACTTGGATAAGCGAAAATTAGAAACCCGGTATCTTGGAGATACCGGGTTTCTGGCTCCTGAGTTATTATTAACCGATCAGTGTTGGAACGGGCGTCCCGCCCATTCCACAAGATAGATAATTTATTTCTTGGAAATCCCTAGGGCGAACAACCGGAAAGCCCCTACATCTTGCAATACTTGAAGGTTTTGACTCGATCCCCCCAACCCCCCTTATAAAGCAGGGCTGATTCATTCGTAATGATATGTATTTTGTCAATATGATTGGCGATAAATATCAGGGCAAAAGTCATAAATTGTTGACCATCCTGATGCCTAACATTGAATGCCAAGCTCGTTTTTTATCTCCTGAACCCTTGCATTTGTACGCCTTTTAGGGAATGAATCAGCCCTGCCTTATAAAGGGGGGCTTTAAACCCCCCAATTCATCGGGGGGCTGGGGGGATCAAAACGGGATGAGCACTATAACCCTTGCAGTATTGCTACATCTTGTGTTTCTTGAAAGATAAGATTTTTCGCTTATCTTCTATGTCATATATTTGTAAATAAATATACTACATTTGAAAGAAACTAAAGACACTAAACTTGAGGCAAACTCACGCTCAAGATTCTTATAATTAGTATTATTTTAAACATAATGTATTCCGTATTTTTAATCCAAAAGAGCTTTTACCGCTACCTAGCCCTAGCATTGCTCACTTTTCTACTGGTAACAAGAGTTTTACCTGCGACAGTTGAGTTTAATGCAAAATTAACTATTCAAAAATCAAAAAGTACAGCTATAGATTACGAATTTACAAATTATCCGGTTGCTCTTCTCAAACAAGGTCAGCAACGCTATGAGGCGGGACATTTGCAGTTTTCTTTTCGGCAGCAAGTTGAACCCGTATATCGCCAGTTGGTGGAATTGCTGTTACAAAATGTAGACACCTTACCTGAAGACCTTAAGCAAGAACGCCTTCAAAGTTCTAGGAAGGCAATTGAGGCGCTGCAATTAGAAGAATTACAAAACTTTTTCCGGGAAGCTTGCCTAAGCTGTAAACTCAAACCCATTGAGGAAATTGACCCAAAAGCCGCTGTTGTTTATCCTATTATTCTTGACAAACGTTTAGATGTGGTTCTTTCCCTGCCCGGACAGCTTTTGCTACATTATGGAACGGAGCTTTCAAAGGCAAAAGTAGAAAGTGTGTTCAAGCAATTTCGTCAGTTTTTGAACCCAGTTTTTTTACCTTCTGAAGTTTTACCCCCCGCACAACAAGTCTATGATTGGTTGCTGCGTCCCGGAGCAGCAGAATTGGAGCGTCATGGTATCAAAACTTTAGTGTTCGTTCTTAATGGGTTCTTACGCAATTTACCAATGGCAGCTCTCCACGATGGTAAACAGTATTTGGTGGAACGTTACAACATTGCTTTAACCCCTAGCTTGCAGCTTTTGGAGTCGCGATCGCTCAATCCCAAACCTCTTCATGCTTTAATTGGCGGTTTATCACAAGAACGCCAAGGTTTTATTGCTTTACCTGGTGTAGACAAAGAGATTAATAAAATTCAGGATCAAGTATCTGCTAATATTTTATTAAACAATAATTTTACCACATATAATTTACAAAAGCAAGTTGAATCTGCACAATATTCTGTAGTTCACTTGGCAACTCACGGTCAGTTTAGTTCAAAAGCTGAAAATACCTTTCTTCTGACTTGGGATGGTCGCATTAACGTTAAAGATTTGGAACAGCTACTCAAAGCAGAGGGAAAAAGCACCTCCGTTCGCGATCGCACACCTATTGAGTTGTTAGTTCTCAGTGCTTGTCAAACTGCCAAAGGCGACAATCGGGCTGCTTTAGGAATAGCTGGGGTTGCTGTGCGATCTGGTGCTAGGAGTACTTTGGCAACGCTTTGGTCTGTACAAGATTTATCCACCGCACAACTGATGGCAGAATTTTACCGTTTGTTCACTCAGCAAAAAACGACCAAAGCTGAAGCCCTCCGTCAAGCACAACTTTCTTTACTCAACTCATCTCAGTACAACCATCCTTATTACTGGTCTCCGTTTATCTTGGTAGGCAATTGGCAGTGATTTGATAAAAACTTAGCTTTGGTACGATATTCTTCTACAGGTTTTCACGTAGAGTTCATATTAATTTAATGATGTTGTCAATATAATCTTAAGTGTCTTACAGTCACTTAACCTTCTTAAAAAATGAGAAGTAGAAAATTTATAAAATATTACGAGTAAATCCGGTATTTACTAATGGTTAACAAATACTTTTTAAGATTTTCAACATTTGGGTTGTTTCTACAACTAGCGCTAGTGCTGGGGTTACCCGCTCAAGCTCAACCATACTTAAAGTCTAAGCACATCCTTTTTCTAGAACGTTTCTCCCAGAGAAGTTTTATCCCACCAGGACAAGGAAAACCAAAAGATACTTCTGGTGCAGGTTCCCGTAATGGACTAAGCTGTTCTCCAGAAGAACCACAGATTCAACCTATTATGCCCAAGCAAAACTATGGGCTGACATTGCAGGAGCGACCAACTATATTCGTAAATCTACTTAAAACTTCGGCACAGCAAGTTGTATTAATGTTCCGGGATGAGGCAGGAAAGTTTTACGAAAGAGCGTTTCTACCCATCACGACTCAATCTGGAATTATTGGTTTTACTTTGCCTAAAGAGAATTCTCCTTTAGCCGTAGACCAGAATTACCAATGGTTCTTAGTATTCGTTTGTGGAGAAACATTACAACCAGACGATCCTATCGTCAAAGGTTGGGTGAGAAGAGTTGCGTCAACTTCCGAGATTGAGGGGTATCTGAGGAACAAAACTGTTTTCCAGCAAGCAGCATGGTACGGTGCAAAAGGGTATTGGTACGATATGTTGAGTACGATAGTGACGGCAATACAAACGTATCCTCATGATGCCAACAAGCTAATTGCCCTTTGGAAAGATTTATTGAGTTGTGAAGGACTGAGTGCAATTGCATCTGAATCTTTAAAGTGATTGTGAATTGCGAATCATCTTTTCAATAAATGCTACTCCTTCCTTAGATTCTGCCTGCTTAAGATATTCAATCGCAATCTGTCCGGCGGCTGGTTGATACCGTGTAACAGCTAGAAGCAACCTTAGTGTTTCACGAAGCTGAATTTTTTCTATATGCTTAGCAGCGACACTTGGTAATAAGATAGCAGCAAGTATGAGCCCTAGAGTAGAAGGTACGACAGGAAGCCACAAACTGTCTAAAAAAGCTAGGTAAGCGATCGCCCACAGTAGTACACCAGCAAGAGCAATGAAAGCAGTCGTTGACCGAGGTGACTTTAGCTGCCAAGCTAACGCGGCTCCAAGCCAAGACCATAACAAAATCCAAAGCCACTCTACTGGTTCAGACCAAACTTGTAGCAAAGGTCGCCCATCTAGAGAGGCACTCAAAATTTGGCTGGTAATATTGGCGTGGACGATCACACCTGCCATTTGTTTAGGAGGTCCAAACAGCCGATTGCTATAAGGTGTTTGAAACAAATCATTGACACTCTCAGCCGTTGAGCCGATTAAGATCACGCGATCGCGCACCAACTCTTGTGGTATTCGATTGTCCAATAAATCTGTGATTGAGAAGGTCTGAAAATGTTTCTCAGTACCGTGATAGTTGAGCAAAATTTGGTAACCTCCCGAATCAGCCCGGACATACCCGCCATCATTGGGGTGGAAAGGAACAAGCACTGTTTTCCCTAGTTGGATTTTTGTAGGATTTGTAGCTTGGGGTAGTGGTAAAATTTCTTCAGCCTCTAGATAGAGCAGAGCGAGCTGCAAGCCCAGATTGAGTCGTAATTGACCATTGGGGATCTGAACTGAAAGTAAAGCACGACGTAACTTCCCATCACCATCTAACACCTGATCGGCAAGACCCACCTGACCCAACTCAGCTAACACTGGTGGGGGATCGATCTGAGTACCCACTATCTTCTCAATCCCAATCAGATTGGGAGTTGTTTTAAAAACTTCGATTAATTGTTGATAACCCGGTTCTACAGGCAAGTCCCGATAAAAATCTAGCCCAATCGCTCTTGGTTGGTAACTTTTTAATCTCTTAATAGCTCTCGCTAAAATCTGATCTGGTAGAGGATACTGACCAACTTGCTTAATATCTGACTCATCAATTGTAATAACGGCAATACGAGAATCAACTGGTGCTGGAGAACGTGCTAGAAAAAAGCGATCTAGCATTCCCAACTCCATACCCTGTAGCAATCCAGTAAAGCGGACAAGAATCACTAAACTAGCAACTCCAGAAGCAATGCTACCAATCCAACGTTTCCCAAGACGTAGTTTGTAGGTGTTGCGTTTAGCTGTTTTTCGTGCTTCTATTAGAATTTGATTTGCTAATTCGGCAGCTTTGATCGCAAATTGAGCTTTTTCTCGTTCAAGTTGTCGGGCTTGTTTTTCTTTTGCTAAATCGCTTTCAATTTCTTGTTTGGCAAGCTCTTGACTTGCTGCTAAAAAGTGATAGTCTAAATCACTGAGTTTTTTATTTTTTGACCAAACCAACGCTTCTTGCAGTGCTGTTCCTTTGAGAAGTTGGGATTCATCTTGCTGCTTGGAGGCGATCCAAGCCTTAAAACGTCGTGCGTAGGGACGCAATTTCTCCATTTGTCTGCAAACCCATTCCGAGTTAAAGACTGCTTGGTAGATTTGATTTTTCACCTTTAAGTATCCTTGGTGATTGACAACTAAGCCTGATAGCAGCAGTTCAACTTGCTCTCTGCTATCATCGCTTCGCACCTCCTCTCCTGCCAATATTTGCTGATAAATACCCAACAAGCGTCCTGCAATTTGTTCATTGATCAGGAGGCGATCGCGAATTGTCCGCAAATGTTCTGGCTCATCCTGGGATTCCCACTTATGGATGATATGCGATCGGACAATACTTTCTACCCAAAAAGCTTCGGTTCCAGGGGGTATTGTTAGCCTTGCGCTGACTGTATCTTGACTGGAACTCACAACCAACTGACATAACTTTTGTGTTAAAAAAGGTTGACCTCCCGTCCAAGCTAAAATTTCTTTCAGAACTACTTGGGCGTTACCTGGTTGAACTTCCAATCCTTTTGCTAATGGCTGGACTTCATCTATGGTAAAGCCGTGCAGTTCTATAGCTTTACCAATATTGAACGGAGTGCGTTTTGAATCGTGAATTAAATCTGATGGCGTTGTGACTCCAAAGATAACAAACGTAATCCGGTTGTATTCTGGATCGATAGCTCTTTGATTACAGCAAAACCGAATTAAAGCAAAAAAGTCATCAACCGAGAAATCAAGGCTCAGAATACTATCCACTTCATCAATGAAGATAAACAGTCTCTCATGGGGAAACTGAACCAGCAGCACTTCGGAAATAAAACGGCTCAGTCTCTGGAGTAATGGAATATCTTCACGCTCTTTCCACCAAGCTTTTAAATTAATCTTATCTAAGAGTCTGAAACCCAACCATAACTCAGCAACAACCCCTTTGTACCATTGTTCTGGAGTCACGTTTTCACAGCCAATATTAGTCATATCGACGGTTGTGCATTTAAAACCTTCTGTTTGCAAGAGATGCCGAGTTCTGACTAAGAGGGAAGATTTGCCCATTTGCCGAGAGTTAAGAATGTAGCAAAATTCGCCATCCTTTAATGCTTCATAAAGCTGTTTGTCTGCTTGTCTTTCTACATAGCTAGGTGCATCAAAGCTTAAACTGCCGCCTATATGATACTTGTAACGGGTCATCTGATCATTTAATAGTAGTATTTGATTTTCTTTGTATTAAAAAATACATTTTCATCTTTTTGACCGATCAACTCACTATACTACCGCAAAAAAAACCAATCTATGTACTCAAATGAGTTTTAGTTTAGGTTTCTTCATGGATTCTTCATGCATCCATAGGTAATATTTCAGCACATGCCATTAATTAGGTCAGGTCAACTATCATCTTTTAGTTGTGGTGAGTAGCTCACCACTTCTAGTTGTGGATTATTGAAGTTACCTCAATTTTATAGGTAACAATTATAATTATCAATAGAAACTTATATAATAATATATTAAACCTTTTAGGAGCCTATGTAAAGTTGACAAGGTTCTGAGAAAATACTTACTAATCAAGCGTTTGGAGGATTTGCACTTTTCTATTTTAATAAATATTAAAACACTTTTATTACTTTTCCTACCTTTCTTCTGATTTTTCGGAAAAAAGGTGATGAATATTCAATCAAATACCTACTTTTCCCACTTTTTCGACAACCTTTATTTACAAAAGACAAAATGAACACATTATTTTGATACAAAAAAAATATTAAAAATATGTTTTCTGATTTTTCAATCATTTCAAAAAATCTATTAAAGACCACTTGCCTATAAAATGATTAATGTTGTATTATGACTCATGAATATGCAAAATAAGGATTTTATGAAATGGAGTTGAATAAAATAGCGATCGCTAAGAGTTGACAATTTTATATAGATTAGACTGAATATTTTTATATTTTGAAGAAAAAAGCAAAGGTAGAAAATGCCATAGACGAATTTATTCGGGTTGAATGCATAAGTTTTTATTTGAGAATTGTCAGACGCTTGTTTTAAATAACTCTGGGTCTTCATGTTTAAACACCCCCTTTTAAATAGACGAAACTTTCTGTACCTGGGAGCAGCAGGTTTTGCAGGGGCGATCGCTCTAGCAACTGGAAAAAAAGCTCTATTAAACTACCAAGTTCAAAAACTCTACAACCCAAAAAGAAAGTTTGAGGTCAGCACTCAAGCTTCTCTAAAGTCGCGTGCTGCAGCTAAAGGATTGATTTACGGCGCAGCTGGCGTACGGGATTATCTTGTTGCAAGTCCAAACTTAAAAGCTAGCTTTATCAGAGAATGCGGTATTCTAGTACCAGATTTTGATCTGAAATGGGATGCGGTACGCCCTCATCCAGAAGTATTTGACTTCAGCAAATCAGATTGGTTAGCTGAATTTGCTCGTACTCAAGGTATGCTTTTTCGAGGACATACTTTGGTATGGTATACTGCGTTGCCTAAATGGTTTGATGAAGTGGTGAACCGCCAAAACGCAGAAAAGTTTTTGGTGGAACATATTCAAACTGTGACCAAACATTACGCAGGTCAAATGCATTCTTGGGATGTAGTCAACGAAGCTATTGAATTAGATGATGGACGATCTGATGGCGTGCGGAAATGTCCTTGGTTTAAGTTTTTAGGTCCAGAGTATTTAGAACTTGCTTACCGGGTTGCGGCAGAAGCCGATCCCAACGCAATGTTAGTGTACAATGAAAATGATTTGGAGTATGATGA
This sequence comes from Scytonema sp. PMC 1070.18, assembly GCA_035967975.1. Classification (GTDB taxonomy): domain Bacteria; phylum Cyanobacteriota; class Cyanobacteriia; order Cyanobacteriales; family Nostocaceae; genus Scytonema. Next base: position 10,871 of record JAWQFQ010000120.1, on the reverse strand, counting down.
TTCAAAAACTAAAGCCAAAAGAGTTGCTGTTCTCAAGCTCTTAGAACGCTTGAAAAATAGAGGTACACCAATTCATGCTCTCGGTGTTCAATCCCACCTTACAGGTCACAAACAGGACTTCAACCCCAAGTCATTACGGCAATTTCTAGCTGATGTGGCTAGTCTCGGTCTTAAAATTTTGATTACCGAACTTGATGTCATAGATTATAGATTGCCTAAAGATCCTAATGTTCGCGATCATATTATCGCTGCCATATACGAAGATTATCTTTCAACTGTGTTAGATGAGAGATCTGTCATTGCTGTCTTAACTTGGGGCTTGAGTGACAGCCATACCTGGATTTCAAGATTTATCCCTCGTTCTGATCGCTCGCCAGTACGTCCTCTACCACTAGACACAAATCAAAAACCCAAGTTGGCATGGAATGCTATAGCTAGGGCTTTTGACCATGCTCCAAAACGAATAGCTAAATAAACCCATAACTATAATACTATAAGGCTGGTAGGAGTACGTTCAACAATTACTACAAAACCTGATTTGTAGAATTGTTTTTTTAATAGTATATTAATCTGTGTAGAGAAACATACGTGAATCTACCCAGATTTAACACAGCCGTGGACGAAATTATAGACGCCGTAGAGCAAATTTTACATCAGAAGCCTCTTGGGTCCATTCAGCGTTTTATTCTGACTCAATCATGGTTAGGAAAGACGTACGGTGAAATGGCAAAGGGTTCGGGCTATGGTAGCGACTACATTAAGGAAGTAGGCTCCCAACTGTGGCAAGAACTCTCTGAAGCACTCGGAGAGAGAGTAACTAAGAAGAATCTGCATCTGGTCTTGAAGAAACACCAAATCAATAGAACGCCTCGCGTGCAAAGCCAACAAGAGTATCCGCAGGAAAGTGAAAATGGCTTCAGCAAGACAAGGACTTTTCTGGACTTACTGACTGTGACCAAGCTGGACTTTCCTAGCGGTCCGATTCCACTATCTTCCCCCCTCTACATCCATCGCCCTCCACTTGAAGAATTGGTTTATGCAGAGATCGGTCAACCTGGTTGCCTGATCCGTATTAAAGCACCGAGAAAAATGGGGAAGAGTTCTTTGCTTAACAGGATTATAGCTCATTGCGGAACGAAGGGCCATAACACTGTTTATTTAGACTTTCAGGAAGCAGATGAAGCGATTTTTGGTTCTTTAGATAAGTTTTTGCGTTGGTTCTGTGTTAATATTAGTAGACAACTAAATATTGCCTCAAACCTGGATGACTACTGGGATGAAGATATGGGCAGCAAAGTCAGCTGCAAAATTTATTTTGAGGCGTATTTACTCGAACAAATTAACTCCCCCTTGGTCTTGGCAATGAATGAAGTCAATCGGGTTTTTGAGCATCCCGATATTGCCCATGACTTCCTACCAATGCTGCGATTTTGGTACGAGCAAACCAAGCAGCATCTGGCTTGGGAAAAGTTGCGTCTAGTGGTAGTTCACACAACAGAAATATACATCCCCCTCAAGCTTAACCAGTCACCTTTCAATGTTGGGTTAACAATTTCATTGCCTCCATTTACCTTAGAGCAGGTACGGGAGCTAGCACAACGTTATGGAGTAGATTGGTTAGCATCGGAGTCCGGGATGCAGCTGCTTGCTCCTATACATACAATGGTTGGGGGTCATCCTTATTTGGTAAGCCTTGCGCTTTATCATCTGCGTCAAGGGGACATGAAATTGGAGGTGTTGTTACAAACAGCTTCCACTCCATCGGGAATTTACAGTCAGCATTTACGAGAACTGTTAACTCTCCTTCAAGCTGAACCACAATTGATGTCAGCTATGCAACAGGTGGTGATGAGTGATGAGAGTGTGGAACTTGATGCGATCGCTGCTTATAAGTTAGAAAGCATGGGTTTGGTTCAGCTCGATGGGAATCTAGCCAATCCAAGTTGCGAGTTATATAGGCAGTATTTTAGCCAACAGCTTGGAAAGCAACATAGTGCATCTGCTTCAGTGAAGCTTTTGGAGGAAGAACAACTTGAACACCATCAAGATAACGCAACTGATGTTATGAGTCAGTTTGCAAATATACATTTTTTAAATCATTATTTGGAAACAGAATGGCAACGGTGGTTGACACAAGCTTCCTTGTTATCTCTAATGATTTGTGAAATCGATTACTTTAAGCTTTACAGCGATCTACATGGATACAGACTTGGAAGTGCTAGCTTAGAGCAAATTGCTAGTACAATTAAAGAATGCTTGCATTCTCAATCCGTACTCATGGCACACTCTGAGGGGACGAAGTTCATCGCTGTTTTACTTCACATACCGAGTGAGAATGTAATAGAAATAGCAGAAAACATTCGTGAAAGAGTTGAGAAGTTGGGGATCGCCTACACTCAATCACAATTTGATGGGTTTCCATCTTCAGTTCTTACAGTCAGTGTAGGAATTGCATCTGTTACACCCGATCTTCATAACTCATCCGCTATGTTGATAGCAGCTGTGGAAGAAGCACTGTTTCAATCCAGAAGGAAAGGGCGTAATTGCGTTACCATGAACTCAGGGTTAATTGAGGACGTATGATAACGTATTTATACCTAAATATATTCCTAACCAAATTTTAGAAACTCTTTAAGTTCCATCTTTGATTTATCAATAAAAGTAAGTTAATGGTCATCATATTAAATGAACAGTTACCGATATCAAGTAGGTGGGACTCTCACCAGTGATGATCCTAGTTATGTTGAACGAAAGGCAGATGTAGAACTTTATGAAGCCCTCAAGCAGGGGGAGTTCTGCTATGTTCTTAGCTGTAGGCAAATGGGAAAATCCTCACTCATGGTTAGGACAAAGCGCCACTTGCAACAAGAGGGTTTCAAATGTACCACTATCGATATGACCAATATTGGCTGTGAAAATATCACCCCTGAGCAGTGGTACAAGGGGGTAGTAGGTGACCTGTGGATCGGGTTTAACCTGTTAGGAAAAGTCAATTTAAAAACATGGTGGCAAGAACAGAGTGATGTATCTTTACTTCAGAAATTGAGCCGATTTATTTCATTTGTATTACTAGAGCAACTCCCAAACGATCGCCTGTTCGTATTTCTTGACGAAATTGATAGCATCCTCAGCCTTAAATTTCCAGTTGATGACTTTTTGAACCTCATTCGATTCTGCTACAACCAGCGAGCGAACGACCCAAGATATCAACGAATTACATTCGCCATATTTGGCGTTGCTTCACCCTCAGATTTAATTCAATCTAAATGTAATACGACCCCGTTTAATATTGGTAAAGCGATTGAGCTACATGGCTTTAAGTTGGATGAAGCTAAACCATTAACGTTAGGACTTGGTGTCAATGGGAACAATTCTGAGATACTTTTAAAAGAAATATTAGCGTGGACACAGGGACAACCTTTTCTCACCCAAAAGTTGTGTCGGCTATTTGTCAGTTCAAGCCAAGCTGCTGTTGGTGGTAAACTTATTATACCCCCAGGAACAGAAGCCTTTTGGGTTGAGAGTGTGGTTCAAAGCCATATTATCAGTAAGTGGGAATCTCAAGACGAACCGGAACACTTGCGAACAATTCGCGATCGCTTATTGAGAAAAGAACAATTCGCCGGACGATTATTGGGAATTTATCAGCAAATCCTACAAGGAGTTCAAGTCCCAGTTGATGACAGTCGAGAACAAGTAGAATTGCTGTTGTCTGGCTTGGTCATCAAAAAACAGGGTTTTCTGAAAGTCAAAAACCGGATTTATCAAGAGGTTTTCAATCTTGAATGGACTCAAAAACAGTTAGCTTCCTTACGTCCTTACTCCCAAGCAATGAATGGCTGGATAGCTTCAAATCAAAAAGAAAAATTACACCTTTTGCGGGGAAAAACTTTAAGTGATGCTCAAAATTGGGCGAAAGGAAAAAGCTTAAGCAATTTAGATTATCGGTTTTTAGCTGCTAGCGAAGAATTAGATCGGCAAGAAGTTCATCAAGCATTAGAGACACAACGTGCTCAAGAAGCTGAAGCACGATTAGCAGAACAAGAAAAGAGACAGGCTCAAGAAAGAGAATCCGCCAAAGTTCTTTCGTTTCTCTTGCTTGGTATGACGATTAAACTTATTATAACTTTATTCTGGGGAGTAACACTGTTCCAAAAGTACCAAAATGTTTCTGCTGTCGAACAGAAAACAACAACGAGTGAGTGCAGTGAAAGCGCTTGTTTCATCTTCTCAAGGACTTTCTGCCTTAAATCAAAGGTTAGATGCACTGATAGAACTGATAGAAGCGATTAGGGTAAGGCGACAACTACAAAGACTTAAAGCAGAGTTAGCTGATTGCTGAAAAGCTGACGGCTGAACGCTTACCACCCTACACCCCTTACCTAATTTCTGTGAAATTTAACTTTGCTGAAGGTACGCTGGGGTTTTTACTTGCAAAAGCACAATATGCTTGAGAATCAGATTTGCCATAATTTTTCAGAAATTCAATACAATTGGCGCGATCGCGAAAGGTGGCAACATAAACAATGAATAAATTTTTTTCTGTCAAATTTGGATAATCTGGTATCCAAAACATACCTGTTTCAGAATAACCTGCTTGCTGTAAAGCTTTAATTTGTTGGACAGCAGTTTGTAAATTTGGGAAGTTACCACTGGCTACGAAATGAAAAGAATTAGGCAAAACACTACTCGTTACAATTGGCTGTACCGGGGGTTGGATAGCTTGTGAACTGGAGGTTACAGGTAGAGAAGGCGATACTGTAAAAGGAGTTGGTGATAGCTGTGGTTTTGTTAGTAATGAAGAGGATGCATTTTTCTTTTTATTAGTAGATATTTGAGGTTGGGGAAAATTGGATAATAAAAGCCCTACAATTGCGGTTATACCAACTAATGCACCTACGATAAAAATACTGCCAATAAATATACCATTTTGTCCTTGAATGACAGCAGCAGACTGGATGGTATCGGGAACAGCTTGAGGAGATACCTTAGATAAGGTATGCTTCCTTCCTGGAAACGGCTTTACCAAACTTTCCAAAGCACTAAGCATTGCTTGAGCAGTGGGGTAACGTTCCCTAGGATTGAACCGAATGGCTTTATCCAAAACTGCGGCTAAACCAGGGCTCACCATATCCCGTAGCCAGACACTCTCCCCAGTGTAGGAATCTGTTTCCATTTGTTGGGGTAATTGTCCCGTCAGTAAATAAATAGCTGTCAGCCCCAAACTATATAAATCACTAGAAAAAATGGGACGCCCAGCGACTTGTTCATTAGGCATAAACCCTGGTGTTCCCACAATGATGGAACTATTCATAGTTCCTTCTGTATGAACCATTGCGCCCATTGTTTCACGTACTGCACCAAAGTCAATCAACACTGGTTGATTATTTGATAAGCGGAGAATAATGTTATCTGGTTTAATATCGCGGTGAATAATGCCGTGACTGTGTATGTAGTCTAGTACCTTTAACAGACTAATGAGAATGGAAATAACCTCAGTTTCTGACAAGCATCCGTTTTGCTGAACTGTTTGGGTGAGAGTTTGTCCCTCGATCCATTCCTGCACTAAGTAGAATTTTTCACCCCTTTGAAAGTAAGCATATAAGGTGGGAATTTGATTGCAGTTTCCTCCCAATTCCTCTAGAGTAGCAGCTTCACGTTGAAATCGCTTTTGTATCAGTTGATCGATTTGAGTATCCTTATCGAGGGGTTTGAGTTCTTTTATCACACAACGACGTCCCGAAGGCATTTGGGTATCTTGTGCTAAAAATGTGTCACAAAATCCACCTCCTCCTAAAACACTGATAATGCGGTATCTTTCGCTTAGTATTGTTGGTATTGTTACATTATCTTGACTCATATTTTTTTGGTAGCATTCTGTATTTTTATACTAAAACTACATTTTTTATTTTTGTAGTATTCAGCCTCAGCTTTTAGGCATATTTTATTTATACTCTCAGTATGCTATGTCGTGAAATTGTCTATGCTGCTATTAGCTGTCTGCTGAATGCTTACTTATTTTTTGATAATCAGTATTTATAGTAACTAACATAGTCAGCTGTGGGAGAAAAGAAGGTAATATAATTTACCTATTATTAAATGTTTTAATGACCAATATAGCGCTCCTGTTTGATTTGTAAAAATTGCGAATTCCCAGAAACCCGGTATCTTAAAGATACCGGGTTTCTCGCCTTTTACAAAGGATTTAGGATTACTATAGGAGAATGTCATAACAAATTCCTATTTTTAGGATCTATTAAATTATATGAATATGAGTTGTTGATGAATGATCTCAAGTAGGATTTTTTTGAATGAGCAAGCGGAATCAAAAAAAGTGGGAAAAGTGGGAAAAGTAGGAAAAGAAGTAAATTGCTTTCATGTATTCCTAAGAAAAATAATTTGTAGTAAAGTGAAATGACTTAATCCTTCATACCTGAGTAGACTCTGAACTTATCCAGCTTGAGGTTACCTAGATGCTCCAAGCAGAAGTGGCTTTGAGTAGCACCCATGACCCCCGCCTTGTAGTGCTCTCGATTATAATCGCAGTCCTTGCTGCTTACACCGCTCTCGATCTAGCTGGGCGGGTAACAGCAGCTAAGGCATCTGCGAGAACGGTTTGGTTGATTGGCGGCGGAATGGTAATGGGAATCGGTATCTGGTCAATGCACTTTGTCGCTATGCTCGCCTTTAGTCTGCCGATAGCGATGACCTATGATATGCCGACAGTTTTACTCTCAATGCTTCCTGCAATTGTTGCTTCTGGGATCGCGCTTTTCCTATCGAGTCGCAGAATATTGAACCTCTGGCAATTGTTGATTGGCGGTATTGTGATGGGGATAGGAATCGCGTCCATGCACTACATCGGAATGTTCGCCATGAGGATGGAGGCAGATACCGAGTACAATCCTTTTCTGTTTGGGCTGTCTGTTGTCATCGCCATTGTCGCATCCATTGTGGCACTGTGGATTGCGTTTCAACTTCGCAACCAAACCAGCACAATGCTGGGTTGGACAAGGTTTGGAAGTGCATTGGTTATGGGCGCAGCGATCGCAGGAATGCACTACACGGGAATGGCTGCAGCAAACTTCACTCTCACTGGTTCAAGAAGGCTGTCTACATCCGAATCCATAAACAGTTCGTTCGGTTGGTTAGGTGTTGGGATCGGTATCGCTACTTTTATCATCCTGGGTTTTACGTTAGTAAGTTCGTTCGTCGATCAACGTTTAGCTCACCAAGCAAGACTTTTAGAACAGCAAGAAGCTGAAGTCAGGAGATCGCAAATCTTTACCGAAATGACTTTCCGCATCCGGCGATCGCTTAGATTGGAAGATGTTCTTAATACCACCGTCAACGAGGTTCGCCAAGCATTGAAAGCAGACCGTGTGATTATCTATCGCTTTAAACCTGACTGGAGTGGAACCATTATTGCGGAATCCGTAGCAGGAGAATGGACGAAAACCATAGGGACAAAAATTACGAACCCAATTCCAGAAGACTACATGAAAATGTACAAAAATGGTGAAGTTCACGCTACCAGTAACGTTCATACAGTAGGTTATACAGATTTTCACCAAGACATATTAAAGGGCTTTCAAATCAAAGCTAACTTGGTTGCTCCTATTCTCAATAACAATCAGTTAATAGGACTATTGTGTGTCCATCACTGTTCTAAACCTCGGTATTGGCAAAAGACGGAAGTTGAATTATTTAGACAATTGTCAATTCAAGCTGGAATTGCTTTAGAACAAGCAAGTCTTTTAGATGAGCTTCAACAGGCGCAGAAAGTGCTGCGACTTCGCGATCGCGCCATTGCAGCAGCTAGTAATGCTATCTTTATTAGCGATCCCCACCAGCAAGACAATCCCATTATCTTTTGCAATCCTGCATTTGAAAAAATTACGGGTTATTCACCAGAAGAAGCGCTTGGATGTAATTACCAATTTCTACTGGGCGCGGACACAGATCCCACTACTGTAGAACGTATACGCGATGCTGTACGCGATACAGGTGAATGCCAAGTTGCAATTCGGACTTACCGTAAAGATGGTACCCCATTCTGGTGTGAATTAACAATTTCGCCTGTGCGAGATACATTTGGAAGAGTCACCAATTTTATTGGAGTATTGTCTGACATCACTCTACGCAAGCAGGTAGAAGAAGAATTAAGGTTTAGCAAGGAAGCTCTACAAGGACAGTTACTGGAACTCATTCATGATGTTAAAGAAGTCAGCAATGGCGATTTAACCGTTGGCGCTAAAATGACGGCTGGTGAGATTGGAGTAGCTGCTGATTTTCTCAATACCATTATTGAAAAGTTGCGACAGATTGTCATCCAAGTCAAACAAGCTACTTATCAAGTGAACATTTCTGTTGGAGAAAACTCCAATATCCTACAGCAACTGGCAAATGAAGCACTCCAACAAATTGCAGAAATAACTTCTATTCTTGAAGATATGGACAAGCTGACTGTTTCTCTTCAAGAGGTAGGAGAACACGTCCAACAAGCTGCACAAGTGGTTGACGTGACGCATGATACAGCACAAGGGGTTGGAAGAGCAATAGATAAGACCTCTAATAATATCATGAATTTACAGCAAATAGTTATAGAAACGGTAGGTCAAATCAAAGATTTAAGTGAAATCACACAAACAGCGTCCTCTTTGATATCAGTAATGGACGAAATTGATAGAAAAACCAATTTATTAGCCATTAATGCTGGTGTTGAGGCTGCGTGGATGGGCGAACAAGGACGAGGTTTTACCTCAGTGGCGGAAGAAATCTCTCAATTGCTCGTCCAGTCTGCTGAAGTGACACAGCAAGTGCAACAAATTTTTAACAACATTCAATTAGAAACTAGGGAAGTAGCCAAAACTATCGAACAGAAAATCACCCAAATTGTAGAAGGCGCAAATCTGGTTAAAGATACCAAGTTGAGCATAGAGCAAATTTTAGAAACTTCCCATCAAATGAGCTCTTTAATGCAGTCGATTTCTTCCGCCACCGTCTTGCAATCACAGGTGTCTCAAGCAGTGGTCTCATTAATGAGACAGGTTGCAAAATCATCCGAACACACTGCAGATTCATCACGGGTAGTATCTGGTGCTTTACAAGAAACAATCAAAGTTGCGCTGCAATTACAAGAGTCTGTGAGTGAATTTAAAACAGGGGTGTAGGGGTGTAGCAATACTACTCGGTTAAGCCGGAATCATTGCTTAATTTGATACTTTGAATGATTAACGGCGTAAGTACTATTGACAAAACGAATTTTGCCTTAATTTGTCACCAATGAGCCGGAATAGAAACCCAGTTTCTTTGAGAAACCGGGTTTCTGAGGCTTCTGCTACTCTGTTTCTCACACAGGTTGTTCTACAGCTGGCTTACTGGGTTGTTCTAGCTGTTGCTTTTCTTCGTTTTGCTGTTCCTTTTGCTTGGGTTCAGTTGTTTCTTGCACTTGCTTGAGGTGAATATTATTGACCTGAATGACAAAGTTTTCTACTGCTTGCTTTACCTTCTTTTCTTGTTCGGTTTCGTCTAACAAATCATAGCAACGATAAGTTGGAGTTATACCCAAGATAAACTTTTCTTGTTCAGCTTCTAACAATTCAACCGTTGTGTTAGCAGAAATCCAATTTTCTTGAAAAGGAAAGGAGGTGACAACACTAGCGACGATGGAAGCAATCGCTGGACATATGACGGGGAGCCACTTAAGCAAAGGTACACCTGCTTCTAACTTATCAACCAAAACTAGGATTGGTGTGACCCCTGAGAACACAATTGTTGCCATTTGCAACCCATAGTAAAGATTTCTCGATAGCCTTCGATTCTTTTTGTAGTCATTAATTAGATCTTGGCAATACTGCAATGCTTTTTCTCTGGCTGGAGTTACGGGTTTTTTTGTCGAGCGATCGTTACTGTTCATCAGGTATAGTTCTGCTTTCTTTCTCAGTTCTGCTTTACAAGCAGCTTCAGTATTAGCAAGAGACAATTGTTTGTTGAAGAGGAATACAAAAATAAAGAGGGCTAAAGAAATAGCTCCACCAATGACAAGTCTTTGATTATCCGGAAGAACAAAAGCCATAATGCCTAAAGCCAACGAGATTGTGAGGAGTAGATATTCAGTAACTTTCAGAGGTAAAAGATTTTTTTGACTTGAAGATGATACTTCTTCAAAGTTTTCGTAAGTTTCCGTCTGGTTGTTCTGCAAGGCAGTTATTTCAGAAGAACTCATATTCTGTACAGTCATTGTTTGTTCACTCATACAAGATATTAGCTATCCACCAGATCGTCAAGGTATTAATACTTAAAATTGGTCCTTTAGATGAAGGAAGCCTGGTTTTTAGCCATAAATAGACTTTCTTACACAAACCGTACAATGGGGTTTATGGTAAAAACAATGATGCTTTTTCCAAAAAGGGTTTTCCCCGATCTAGAAATTCGGAAAGGTTGAAAAATGTCAAACTCTTCTTACACTATAGCAATCCTATTTGATTTGTGAACTTACTGATGGAAATAGGCAATAAGGAATAGATAATCTTGCCATTAGGTTATTTCTTTCACGAATCATTTAGGACTGCTATATCCACACAATTTTCTAATTTTAAAAAAAGTGAAAGCAGTAGCTAAATCACAAATGCTAATGTGAAATCTTTTTTTCCTATTTTTCCTACCTTTCCCACTTTTCCTACTTTTAATGCAATACGGTTCAGTTAAGCTGGAATAGAAACCCGGTTTCTTGGTACTTGTCGAAATTAATTTGGTTGAGTACTAGCGCCTTGTCCACCAAGTAAGCGCCTTAACGAGAAAGTAAAATACCTACCCTTAGAGGATGTTTGAAAAGTGGTTTGTTGTAATTTCAAGCACTGGTTGATCCC
>JAWQFQ010000119.1:0-26427 GCA_035967975.1 Scytonema sp. PMC 1070.18 | reverse complement strand
GGGTATGGGGGTTGAGGGGATAAGAGATTAGTTTTCTCCCCTGCTTCCCTGACTTCCCCTACACCCTTACACCCCTACACCCTTACACCCCTCATTAATCGACTTTAAACTGGTCAGTACTGACTTGGAGGTTTTGAGCCATTGTCAGTAGTTCTTTGAAGGAGGTGGAAATTGCAGTGGAGTCTGCTTGAGTTTTGTTGGCGATCGCAGCTACGTCTGTCATGGTTCGGGTGACAGATTCAAATTGCTGTGTTTGTACGTGGGTTGCTTGGGTGATACCTTCTACCAGTTGGCTGATTTGGGTTGTTGCTGCAACAATTGCATTCAAATTTTGACGGGCTTCGTGGACTTGGGTTGTTCCGGTTGCGACTTGTTGAATGGCGTGTTCCATTGCAATAGAAACTTCTGCTGTACCCTTTTGAATATCTTCAACCAACTGCTCGATTTCACCAGCTGCTTCTGCTGATTGTCTCGCCAAAGTTCTGACTTCATCAGCGACAACGGCGAAACCCCGTCCGTACTGTCCTGCTTTGGTTGCTTCAATAGCTGCATTCAAAGCCAGAAGTTGGGTTTGAGTTGTAAAGTGGCTGATGAGATTGACAACTTTGGAAACTTTTTGAGACGATTCTGAGAAGCGCTTGAGGCGCTTGCTTGTTTCCGTCACTGTTTCCCGGATATCAAGAATTCCATCCACAGTTCGGTTCATAGCTGCATCCCCTAGGCGCACAGTCTGGTTGGTTTGTTGGGCTGCGGCTTCCACTTGTTGGGCGTTGGTAGCTACGGCTTGAGTAGAATTCGCGATGACCTGGATTTGTTCGAGTACATTACTGAGAGACTGAAACTGCTGCTGTGCTTGATTGGCTAGACCAACAATCGAAGAAACACTTTCTTGAGACGTTTGGGCGACTTTTCTTGATGCTGTTTGCACTTGCATAACAATCTTTCGCAAACTTTGCAAGGTGTTATTATACACATCAGCAATGGTACCGACTTCACCTTCTGTCACGGTAGCCCGGACAGTCAAGTCTCCTCGCAGGGCTGGTTGTACTGCTGATAATAATTGGATCACTTCCATTTGGAGTTCTTCTTTGGCTGCTCTTTCCCTTGCGCCTGCTTCTGTTAATTGCTGTGCTTGGTTTCGGAGTTGTTCTAAATATTCTGCTTGTTGTAAAGCAAGACCGATTTGCACGCCAACTTGAGCAACCAAGTTAACATCTATCTCCTCCCACTGACGTGGTCCATCATTTTGATAAGCCCCTAATAACCCCCAAAGTTGGTCGCCTTTAAAAATGGGTGCAATCATATAAGCCCGTGCTCCCCACTTTTCCAGCAGTTTGATGTGACATTCCTGATGTCCGATGGTGTAGATATCGTCTACGCTAAAGGTTTCTTTTCGACGATATCGCCCTCCCCTAGTTTCTTGGAGGTAGGTATCTTCAATTTTCGCCAAGTCAGTTCCTACAACTCTCGTCCAATCACGACTCACATCCTCAACTATAAATTCACCACTCCAGTCAAGATAAAAGCGATAAACAGCGACTCGGTCAGTTTTTAACTGTCTGCGTAATTCCTGAACAGCCATTTGTAAAAGGTTGTCCAGAGAAAAATTTTCCTGAATAATCGCTAATCCTAACCTGTAGACGAGTTTGCTGTAGATTGTTCCTTGTTCAACTGACTTAGCTAGTTTTTGTGACTGTACGCGCAGTTCTTCTATATACTCTGCTTGTTGCAGAACGACCCCCAATTGAGCGCCTATTTGTAACAGCACTTTAACATCACTTTCTTCCCAGTGTCGCGAGGCGCTGTGTTGAAATGCTGACAGCAAACCCCAAAGCTTCTGTCCTTGAAAGATGGACACAACTACACAAGATTTTACACCAAAATTCTCTAACGCTTCGATATGACAATCAGTTAAACCTGCATTATACACATCATGCACAACAAAGGGTTCATTATTGCGGAATCTCCCGCCTTGGTTTTCGTTCAAGTACGGGTCTTCCCAACCACTACCAACTAATTTAGACCATCCTCCAACTTCCGACTCAACGACAAAATCACCAAAATAATCCGGGCGAAACTTGTAAATGGTGACTCGTTCCACGTTCAAAAGTTTGCGGACTTCTTGAGTCGTGGTCTTGAAAATTGTGTTAATGTCTGATGATTGACGAATTTTGTCAATAACTTTCACAGTAGCTCGTTCTATCTCCGCTGTTTTAGAAATTTGAGCGGACTGGTCTTGGAGTTGTTTGAGATATTCTGCTTGCTGTAATGCAATTCCCAATTGATTGGCGATTTGGAGTAGCACTGAAATCTCAGTGTCTTCCCAATGCCGTGGATTGGAGTTTTGATATGCTGCTAATAAACCCCAAAGCTTTTCTCCTCGGATAATTGGAGCAATAATATAAGCTCTGGCTTGATACATCTCCAATGTCTCAATGTAGCAAGGGGAAAATCCAGCTTGGTAAATATCGTTAACGACCTTAAAGTTTGCTTGTGTGGTCAGTCCTGCTAAGGTTTTTTGCAAATGAGTATCTGTTACTTTTGCTACATTGTTACCTAGTATTTTTGCACTGCATTCGCTGATATTTTCTCGTAATAGAGGGTTGTCTAGCTGTTCTTGTAGTAAAGAAACCCAACCACTGGCGACTGATTCAGCAACAAACTCCCCACTCCAATCTTCCTCAAAGCGGTAAATAGCTACACGTTCTACTTTGAAGAGATTGCGGACTTCTTGGGTTGTCAGTTTGAAAATAGTGTTAATATCTGAAGCTTGGCGAATTCTGTCAATGACACGATCTACAGCTCGTTCTCGTTCTGTTGCGAGTTTCTCTGATTGTTGTTGCAATTGTGCTGCAGATTCCGCTTGCTTGAGAATAGTACTGAGGCGACCACTTATCAATGATAGTAGAGTTGTTTCAGAATCTTGCCATCGCCGAGGAGCAGAGTTTTGAGCAACACCTAGTAAACCCCAAAGTTGCTCTCCTTCAAAAATAGGCGCAATGATGTAGGCTCTTGCTTGATATTTCTCCAAGGTTTTAAGGTAACACTCAGAAAAGCTAGCATTATAGATATCATCAATCCGCTTAATTCCTTTTCCGATAACAAAGCTACTACCTTGGGTATTTTTGAGGTAACAGTCAGTTGTACGAGCAGATGGGTTACCTAAAAGCTTGACTGAACAACGGTCTGAAAGGACTAAATTTTCTGAAGTAAGGCTGTTGTCTTGTTCTTGTTCTTGGAGTAAAGATATCCAACCTGCTGCTACAGACTCAGCAATAAATTCACCACTCCAATCAGGATAAAATCGATAAACGGTGACTCTGTCAGCTTTATAAAATTGCCGCAGTTTTTCGGTAATGTTACTTAGGGTAACAATTGGATCGGTAGATGGAGGAATCTGTTGCAAAATTTGTGCTAGAACTTTTTCTTGCTTAACTTCTTCGTTCCTTTGTTTGGAAAGTTCTAGCGTCTGTAGATTTAACCTCAGTTCTGTAACAATCTGAGACAACAAATTTAATTCTGCTTCTTGCCATTTTCTAGAGTCAGTACACTGATGAAGCACGAGTAAACCCCAGACTTGACCTTCTATAAAAATCGGTAAACTCAGACCAGCTTTGATTTGAAACTGTTTGAGCAGTTGGAGTTGGTGAATGTTTAAAGCGTACTCATAATTTAAAGTTACGATCGCCTGTTGCTCGTAATCCAACTGGTTTTCAAAACCAAAGACAATGGCTGGTAAGTTTTCTCCTAGACTTGGTGTATAGCCAGATACTATAGATTCTGCTAACACCATACCGTGTTTCTCAGAGCGAAAACGGTAAATTAATGCCCTATCTACTTTTAATAGTTTACGTATCTCAGTGACTGTAGTTTGTAGTAATGTATCAATATTTGTTAATTGACTGATTTTGTTGACAAGGGAGAGGAAGCTTTGTCGCTCTTGTTTGTATTTTTGCTCTGTGGCGATCGCTAAATTATTCTTTTGTGTTTGCAATTGTTGAATCCACTGTTCCAATTGCAAAACTTTGTGCTGTACCTCTGATTTAACTGAATCTCCCTCCTGTTCCAAATCTGCTTTCAGAGCAGCTACTAAATCAAAACCTGAATGTAAATCTAAACTTCCATTCAATCTGATTTTTGCTCCATCACCATTATGAAGTGATTTGTCAAACTGAGATTGAGAATTGAGCATTTGCTCTGTATGCTCAAAATCCTGGAAAAACATATTTAAATCTTGAGAAGACATACACAAACATCCGTAATTAACTGAGTTTTTACTAAAAAGGGGTGTGGGGACAATACTTGTTGGTTAAGGAAAGTTGAGATAACCCTCCAGAAACCCGGTTTCTTAAAGAAACCGGGTTTCTAATTTTTCCCCCACGCCCTACACCCTACCCCCCACACCCTTTTCGTGTATTTGCCAAATGGAACATTGAGCCACAGCTATAACATCTAAGACTGTATGACCCCCTGGTAAAGCGCCCAAAACAAAAGGTAGAAGTTTGGGTGGAAATAAGCCTGTCACTGCTTGTTGGAGTTGTTGCAAGTCGTGTAACTCAATGTTGTCAACTCGCTGTACAACTAAACCAACAGACCTTTCATAAACTTGAATGACTATTGCTAGAGGCATAACTGTTCCAGTCAATGAAGGATAGCCAACAAGATGGTCAATATCTATAAGCCACAGCATTTCTCCACGCCAATTGCAAATTCCTAAAACACAACTTGGCATTTCAGGTATTGGAAGGATTTCTGTCACGTTGATTTTGATAACTTCTGCAATTTGCTCTAATGGCAGTAATGCACTATCTTTAACTCCAAGGGGAAAGCGGAGTAATTTGGAAAGATTTGTTTCTGGTAGTAATGGCTCTATTCCCAAGGGGTCAAGATTTGTTGTGAGCATCTTCTAAAATGATTCACTGTTTGGTATGGAGTGAGTTTTTAAAGCTATCAGCTAATAGCTAATAGCTAATAGCTAATAGTTAATAGCTAAAATTGTCCCATTTGAAGCTGACTGTTGAAAGCTGACCTATGAATTCCGAATTATAAATTGGTTTATTAGCTTGTAGATAATTTGAAGTAATTGTTGTCTATCTACTGGTTTGGCTATATACGCATCGGCTCCTAACATTGAACCCCAAAGTTTATCTGCTTCTGTTCCTTTGGTTGAACACATGACTACTGGAATATGCTGAGTTTGAGAATTGGTTTTCAATTCGCGACACAGTTCAAACCCACTTTGACCAGGTAGTATGACATCAAGAATTACTAAATCAGGGGTCTGGAATTGCAGTTTTATTTGTGCTTCTTCACTGCTTCTTGCACAGACCACTGTTATACCTGACTGTTTTAGAAAATGGCTCAAGACTTGCATTTCTGTCAAGCTATCTTCAACTAAAAGAACTGTCGTCATAAGTGAATTATGAATTATGAATTATGAATTATGAAAAGGGAGATATTTGGCGAGAATTCTCAGGACTTTTTCTTCTGTAATGGGTTTGGCTAAAAAACCTGAAGAACCAGCCATTTTTGCCCTGACTCTGTCTACAATTCCATCGTTGCTGGTGAGAATGATGACCGGTGTGTTTTTGAGAGCTGATACGCGGCGAATTTGAGCACAGATTTCATACCCATTAGCAATTGGCATGACCAAATCTAAAAAGATAAGGCTTGGTTTAGACTCTAGTAATATCGGGAGTGCTGCGATCGCCTCTCGAACACTGACAAACCGATAGCCTGCTTGTTTGAGAATGTGGCTCATTTTCATACTGTCACTGTAGCTATCATCAACGTAAGTGATGAGAGGACTGGTTGATTGGGGCTCAACCTGGTCTGTAGGTGGCGCGATCAAACTTGTATTGAAAGGGTGTGGAGGAGCCAGTGCGTTCCAAGGGTTTCCCCCGTTGTAATCACTGGCGTTTTCGGGTGTAAGGTTCAGGGAAGCAAGACCTCCGTCTCTTTGCTGCGAGCCATTGCGTTTGTCAGAGATTTTTGAGGAAGAAAGGGTTTTGTTATCTACTGCTAGCTCTAGTGTGTGAGTGTTTTGCAAGAGTGAAACTGGTGTCGTTTCTGTACAAGCTGTGTGTCTGTAGGAATCCTCAATTGCTGAAAGAGTGTTTTTTCCAGAATTTCCAGAAGAACTATTGTCAGCTGTTTCTTCCAATGTCTTTAATAGTTGAGTAGAGGGAGGTTGAGTATCACTTGAAGGAGAAATTTGAGATCGTAAGGTTTGCTGATTATCTTTAGATGTCAAAAATTCAGAATAATCTTTAGTTAGACGAGAGAAGAACGCAGCTTTGGTTGGCGAAGGTAAGTCTGATATGGTAGAGAGTTCAAGAACTTTCTCGGTTACCAATTGCTCTACGTGATGTCCTACTGTTGTGACGTTTTGTTTCAACTGTGCAGCTATATCCCAAATGGTGTTTTCACCATTCACCAGCTGGACAATACCAAAGAAATTTTTAGAAACCCTAAAATTTTCAAAATAGGGTTGTTTCACAATTGGTACGGCGTTAGGGCTGAGCTGTTCTAAACCCATGTTTCGCCATCTATTCTTCAATGCAAGGGCTGCTTGCAAAGATGGCTTTACATCTAACAGTGCGATTGGATAAGTTTTTTGCGTCAACCAAACACTTTCTAAACCAGAAGAATTGACTAGCTCAAACAGAACCTCTTGAGTGATGGCAACAATGATGTTTTTTGCTTGACTTAAAGTCATGTGTTTCTGTTGAATACCTAACTTCAGCAGCTGGTATTCCCATTCATCCTCGTTCAGATTCTGGTCATGAGCCTCAAATTGATAATGAGGACATTCTTGTTTTATAGCTCTGTACCAACGTCGAACGCGATGGGTTCCTCCCGTAGCGTACAATAAACGTCCTAACAATAGATATAAATACCATTGCTGATTGTCTGAGGATAGAATCAGCTTTCCTGTTGCTCGTTCTTCGGTTAAAGTTGCCAAACCTTTAGCAAGATTCGCAAACTTTGGAGATCCTGGTTGCATTGCTCCGTTTCCTTCAGATATTAGTTACCCAATTGATCCGTTAGTTGCACCCAGTTTTTCTCTATCTGTAGCCTTTGGTAGCGATCGCCCGTTCTCTAACCATTTATTCTATGTAGACAGACGAATAACAGTATCTTTTACTATTTTATTAAAAATAATCTAAGTTGTATTTTCTTTTATACCAGTAATGTTACGTAAAGTACATGATATTACTTTAAAATTATGTTAATAAATATGAAGTCGTAATCAAAGCAAATCTTTCGCTACAGACTGTCCTTGAGGTTTTGATTGGATTGTATTTACATCTGTTTACATAAAATAAGTGTTCTAGAGCCAATTTCCTACTAGAACGTAAGGAGCCCAAAAATAGGGGCTGTCATGAGATTTTAACAGAGAGACTTGAGCGCGACGAAGGGCTTCGGCTTTAGCAACTGTCGTATCTTCCAACTCTTTGTAGAAGCAGCTCATCAGTTCCGCAGTAGATTTATCATCGACTGACCACAAAGTTGCGAGCGTACTCCGTGCTCCAGCTCTCATCGCGACCCCAGCCAGTCCTAAGGTTGCTCGCTTGTCTCCGGTTGCGGTTTCACAAGCACTGAGAACAAGTAGCTCAATCGGTGATGGTTCTTCTATTTGGTTACTTGACCGTAATAATGTATCAAAAGCCTTGACTTTTAGAAGTTGCTCCCACATCAGAATAAAAGTTTTATCCGCGTTGGAACTGAATTCACCATGAGTTGCGATATGAACAATGGAGTATGTTGCGGATGTCAAGCTTTTGTGTAAATTCTTAATAGTAAACGACTGATTGAATAGTTCTTTACTTTTGGGGACTAAAGATTGAATAGTTTTTAATTCTAATTTAACGTTTTCAAGGGGAGGGAACTCTCGACCTTCTATTTTTATTTTTACACCGATTCCCCCCGTTAAGGTGTATAAATGCTGCGTTTGTAAAGGTTTTGGATCGATAAGTTGTAACCCAGGTGCTATGGCGATCGCATATTCTTCTACAAGATACTGTTTTTGTTTTTCATCATAAAGAACCGCCATTGGAATATTCCGTAACGAGCCATCCAACACAAAAACCAATGTTTTTATATCTGCTTTTTTAAGCTCTGTTTCCAATGGTTCAACTAACCAATTAAACACTCTTTTTGACATTCTTTTTACATCTTTAATTCTATCGGGTTCTCTAAGATACCGTTGAACTCCTTCTAAAGTCTCTTCAACTTCTTTTTCCGATATATAAGTTGTGTATTGGCGCAGATGATTCTGAGTTGGCAATTTGAGGATAACTTCAAGACGGTCTTTCAAAATCATGGGATAGATAACAGCTGCTGTTGTGTCAGTTTTATCAACAATATCATCAATTTGTTTTGGCTGAGGTTGCAAACAAGCTTCCCGAAAGAAGTTTTCTAATTCTGTCAGTTGAAGCTCTTCTAGGACTGTACGGGCTTGCTTCAAGTTTTTTTGGCTAACTTCCTTCTGTTCACCAGATACAGGAGCCGAGGGAGATGTTAAGAGTAAATTAATTAATTGTCGGTAAACCGGTTCTACATTATCTCGAAAGGAAAACTGAATGTTAGGATTAAGAGCAACCAAATCTTTGCGTAAAGATTTAAGAGTATTGACTGCTTGAGTATATGCTTCGGTTGCTTCAGTAATATTGCCTTGAATACGAAGTATATTGCCTAATTGCCACTGCCACAAGTAAGTTATATCTGTAGCTTGGATTGCTTGGGCTAGTATTAATGCTTGCTGCGTAAGTTTTTTGGCATAATTAAGAGATGTTGTATCTAAAGTTCCCACAGGAGTACTTTGAGTCTCCAAATACAGACCACCCAGTACACCCAGAGCGTAAGCTTGTAAACGCTTGTCACCAAGGCTGTTTGCTTGTTGAATGGCTTTTGCTAAAATTTGAGCGATTTCTTGCCACGATGTTATGTTATTTATAGGATTAATTTTTGTTAAACAGGCAAGATTTTGTGCAAAGTTAATTTGAGCAAAAATTGCCGAATGATTGGTAGGTATCTGTGCAAGCCCTGACTGGATTTCTGGCAATAAATTCTGGACTTGGGACCATTTTTGAAGTTCTAATAATAAGCTGAGATGATTGAGTTGTGCTTGGAGTTTTGTTATTAGTGTAGCAGATATTGCTGCTTCCTGATAATATTGTGCTGCCCGTTCATAGTAAAAATACGCAGGGTTTTTTGTCTTAACGCTACCAATTGGTTTGTTTACACAGCGTAATTCTGTCGATTTCTCAACTTTTGCATAATCTTGAGAGAATCGCTCTCGATGACCTAAAGCAACTTCCGTATTACCTAGGCTAAGTAAGGTAGCAGCTACTTCTGAAGGAGATTGTATTCTTTTTGCGATATCCCTACTTTGTTGTAAGACTTTCTGTGATTGTTCTAAATCACCAATTAATTGCAGGGTATCGCCTAAACTCCGCAAAGAAGATGCTTTGATACTCGAATCGGGTTGTTGTTTGAGACTCTGGTTAACCTGCTCTATAGTCGTCATAACCTGACGATAAAGTCCCAAAGCTTGCATTGCATAAGTTTGGTTAATTAAACTACGGATAACTCCTGCTTTATCACCTATTTGAGTATAAGTTTTAACAGCCAGTTTCCACGTGTCTAAAGCCTGTTCCGATTTCCCCAGTTCCAATTGTAGTAGCCCTTGAACTTCTTGAGTTTGACCCAAAATTAGCAATGCATTTCGAGTTTTGAGCCCTGAATTGTTGATGAGACTTAAACTTTGTGCGATCGCTGCTTGTGCTGTCTCCCACTGTCCGAGTTCTTTTGAAACTAAAGCGAGATTACTTAAAGCTACAGCCTGCTTCAAACTATTGCCTTGTAACTCACAAACCTTTGCCGCCTGTTGCAAAACCGTTACAGCTTCCATATAGCTACCAGCATCATACAGCTTCCGACCCCGTTCAATCAATTCTTGAGGATTTTGCAAATTTTGAGGAACTTGCGGAAAAGCTGGAACTGAAATCAAGACGAGTAACACAGTTCCTAATACAAGTAGGATTCGGGTCAGCCACCTTCGCAGATGAAAGCTGTGTGAACGAGATGCAGAAATAAACTTTAACAAAGGTTGTATAGTACGAAACATTACCGGGGTTTTATCGCCACGCCGTTTATTGTTACATAGAGCGCAGGGTTCTTGTGAAGTTGTCAGAGTAAGTGGGATTTTTTGTAGTACTGGCGTTTCACCCGAAGCGCGATCGCACAGCGGACGCAATACTGCTTGGTTAACGGGGGCTACGGTACCAGAAACCCGGTATCTCAAAGATACCGGGTTTATAACAGAGCGGACGAGGACGCTCGTTTCACAAGAGGTCAAATTTATTTCCTGGAAATTCTTAAGCAGCAGTTGGTTCAGTATAACCTTGCAAGTTTTCCGGCTCAAATTGACGCAAAATCCGAGTTGCTCGATTGGTCAGTTCTTCAGTACCTTTGACAATGATAAGGTACTTACCCGCATTGAGACGATTGCGGTAAGGTAAAGCATCACCACTACCCACACTCAGACCAACTCCACCGCCAACAAAGTATGCACCCATAGCACCGGAGATAGCGCCTAAGCAACCACCAATTAGGTGATTGCTAAAGCTGCTGTGGGGGATAATTTCAATACCTGTTAAGACATTAAAAGCGTAACCAGCGACAAAACCAAAGGGAATTAACCAGGTAGCTAATCGGGATATTCCTTTTTTTGCTTGTTGATTGGGGTCAATGAGTCCATACTCATCTGCACTTTTGTACCCTCTACCCAAAATGTCGATTTGATTGGTGGGTAAACCTTCTTTTTCTAAAGCGGTGTATGCTTCTTCTGCTATTGTCCGGTTTGCTAAAACAGCAACGAGGAAATTCATAATCTAATCTTTTGACTCAACAAAATATCATACCCACTGCAAAAGTGAATGAAGTGGGTGATATTACCATAAAATGTAATTATTAGAGCAATCAAAAACGTCAATCTTGAGGTTGAGATAAGGTAAGGGTTTAGCTTTTAGCCGTCAGCCGTCAGCTATCAGCTTTTGGCAATTGGTGTATTTCAGTAGCAATATTTGTCGATTAACAGTGAGGTGTAGAAACCCGGTATCTTGGAGATACCGGGTTTCTATTCTGTTTCTATTCCAGCGCAAAGGCTGACGGCTGATTGCTGATTGCTTATGCGATCCCCAGAGTAAAATCAATGAAATCTACCCACTCAGGAAAGTCTATCAGTGGATTTCGGTTACCCTGCTTTTCAGAATTTGCGATCGCCATATTTCTGTGTTTCTCATGTTCGCTGACTGGATATTTTTTATGCCAATCTATTAAAGTTTCTATGCTTTCTGGCTTATACTCTTTATTGGTATTATTAATCTGTGTGGGATAACGCAGTAAAAAGTAAAGAGTGGCGCGTGCAGCTGCTCCCTTTCCATAACCGGGTTCAAACTTATTTCCTGCTGACTTCCCACAATTGTTACGAATTGCTTCTTCAAAGTCAGGAAAATCGGTGTAGGGGCTATTTCCTCGATAGGAGTTACATTCTATTTCACATGCAAATAAATGATGTAAATCACCCTTCATAGGCATAGCTTTTCCAAACCATGATTGGGGAACAACGTGTTCGCAATTATACGGTAAATCTCTTTCTAAAATCTCTACTTTTTCTAAGAGTTTTTCCGTAGTTAGTGATTCTTTCAGCATCATTTCTCGTAACCAAGATGCTCGCATTCTTTCAATCAGCACGTCCTCTCGAATGATTTGTTCCGGTGTGTATTCAAGTTGCGAGTAAATACTTCTAATCTTCAAGTCTGGTTGTAAATCTACCCAAGGATATAAATATCTTTTGGGATTGTATGCCAAGACTCTGTTATGAGTGGTTTCTAATAACTGGTGCAAACGGTTAAATAAGTCAGATTTGTTTAAGGAATTAAATCCTGAAAGAATTTCGCCATAATAGGAGTCACGGTTACTTATATCTTCCGCTTCATTATAATAGAGTACCTCCCCTTGGCGAAGACGTTCTAGCTGTCCGAGTTCAGCTTGCAATTCTGGGTCAGTTTCAATATCCGTGAGTTGAATATTGGGTTGTTGAGGGTTGATAATTTGTACATCTGGAGTTGAAATCGGACTCACTGTCGCTGAAGAAGGTTGAGCAAATGTAGCCGTTGGTGTTTGTCCGAGGTTCACACTGACTTGAAGCGGAATTGTCCAGGTAACAGTGCTGTTATTGACGGTAGTGGCGATCGCTTGATTCTCAATAGCAGCTACACTAGACTTTGGTACTTGGCTGCCATCAAACATTTGAGAACGCAAATTGCGTTGAATCTGAGACAAATTTTGCTGCTTTTTAATGTCCTTCACAATTCGGCTGATACGAATCGCTTCATTGGCTACCCAATCAATCCGGTTTTCTCCCATTTCTGGAGTCCAGATACTTCCATCAATTGCGAGGAAGTTACCTTGGTCATCCATTTTTGGAACACCAGAGTGATGAAGTCCCACAACTTCCCACTGGTCATTGAAAACCGGTGACCCGGAAGAACCTGGAGCCGTGTCAGTTTGATAATGTAAAAAATCATCCAATAAATCGACTAATCGATTCTCCCTCAGTGCAACCTGCTTTGGCTCTCCTTCTGGATGTTGAATAATGTTAAGGTACTCCCCTAGTATGACTTTACCTTGTTCTTCAATCAAAGAATTCCATCCAAAATCACTCAAAGGGGGACTATCCGGTCTTGCTTTAACAGCAACTAGACTGTAGTCAAGATATTCATTCGTTATAAACAGCGTCGTGGGATCTAGTTCGTAAGCAAAGGACTGCAACATCAGTCCATCCATACTGCTTTGATAATTAAACTCTGCCCAAGCTAACATAGCATCTTGTACTGAAGACAGCACGTGATTGTTAGTCAGTAGCAGACAAGGCGAAACGAGAAAACCCGTTCCGTAACCCATCACTCTTCCGCTAGAACTGCGTAAAATGATCCGACAGACAGACCGCCCTACTTGCAACCCATATTCCAAATATGAGATACTCATCAAATCTCTTTGCCCAAGGATGCGCTCTTGGACAATGCGATTAAATTCCTCGGTTGATAAATTCTTGATAGAAACTTTCGCTGCTGACAGTGCAGAAGTAGCGACTGGATTGCGTGCAATCCTTTCCAAACGCCTACTGACACGTTCTGGTGTATCGACATCCAGCACCGAACCAGTCACAAGTTGATGAATATGGTTTTCCCGCGATACGGAACGTTCTTGATATCTTTCTATAGTTTTCTGAATCAGACGCTGGGGCGGAAGCATCTTTCAATCCTTATTTTGGTGGCTTGCATTACTTTCTTTCAAATTACCATTAATTGTACTTAGAACTGATTTATCTAGAAAATCTTTAGGAAATATAGGATGTGGATTCCCACTGTTAAGCGTTTTCTCTGAAATATTTTTTAAGTACACGCTCAGAAAGAATTAACCGCAGATGTACGCAGATGTACGCAGATGAATTTGTAGCTCAACAGACTAGAAAAAAACAAAATTGCCTAGTGCCTGTTGCCTATTGCCTCGTTAAACTAGATAATTTATTTTGCACGACTACTTATAAAGCCTGTCGAGGCGAGTGCGTAATGATGTTTTTGGTTAAAATAACTTAGTCAAAAGATTCGCAGAACTATAAATGGATTGGATCACCCTACTGCGATCGCTACAAGCAGATTTTATCAAAAGGTTAACATCTGGTTGTTTGCTGCATTGTGAAACAGAAGGGCAATATAGCGAGTTAACGATTATCTCTGGAGAGAGACTAAGGGTATTACGGGAGTTTTGCTGGGAAATGGCTGAGAAATACAAACGTACTTCCCAAGTCCGTGATGTTTTTATCAGCAATTTAAAAGGGAAATTAGGTGAAGAAGTTGTTAAAGAACGTCTAGCCGATTTTGTGACCGAAATTGATTATGAAAAACGATTTGGTGGCGATGGCAAAGTTGATTTTACATTGACTTTTGACTCCTCAGTGGGCATTTCGGTCAAATCCCGTCATGGTAGTATTAATAAAGTGAGATGGTCGATTAGTTCAGAGGAAGTTCAAAAAAATGCAGTTGTTGTCTGTATTTTAATCAAAGAAGAAGTTAGTGAAGCCCAACTTGAATATAATCTCTTCTTGGCTGGCTTTCTTCCAACCCAAATGATTAAGCTGAGGACTGGAAAAATTTCTATTGGAGTAGAACAATTACTGTATGGTGGGGGATTACGGTGTTATCTCGAACAGTTGCAAACTTTTACCGTTGATGAATTACCTCCAAAAAAACCACCTCAAATTCCTACATATATTTCCAAAGTAGAACCAAATTATCAACATCCTAAACAACATTTTTCTAAACCTTTTGTTTCTTCTCAAGAAAATAGTTATTCTTCTTCCCGCCCTGAAAACTTAAATCCACTTTATATAAAAATGGGCGATGAGTCATTTGAAAAAGGACAGTATGATATAGCGATCGCCACTTACAATGAAGCATTACAACTAAACCCTAAAGATAGCAGTATTTACTATAAACGTGGTTTGGCTCGTTATTATTTGGGAGATTATGAGGGAGCTATTGCTGATTTTGCTCAAGCTTTACAAATTAATCCTTATTATGGCAAAGTTTATGGCAAAATCGGCATGGCTCGATATCACATTGGAGATTATGAGGGAGCGATTGCTGATTATACTCAAGCAATTAGAATGAATCCTAGTGATGCGATCGCTTATAAAAATCGTGCTGATATTCGTTCTCAAATAGGAGATACTCAAGGAGCATTTGAAGATTACACGCAAGCCATCAAAATAAATCCCTCTCTCCTTAAAGATAAGCAAAAATTACCACCAAAAATTGCTGTTAGTCCTAATGATGTTGTTGGTTATAAAAATCGTGGCAATTCCCGTGCCGATTTAGGAGATTATGAAGGAGCTATTGAAGATTACACACAAGCCATCAAACTGAATCGCAAGGATGCTGATGCTTATTATCATCGAGGAAATTATCGCTATGATTTAGGAGATTATATAGGAGCTATTGCGGATTATAATCAAGCAATTAGGCTAAATCCTAACGATGCTGATGCTTATTACAATCGAGGAATTTCTCATTATAACCAAGGAGATAAACAAGCAACCCTGCAAGATTTTGAGAAATCAGCAGATATTTATCGTAAAGAAGGGAAGCTAGACGATCATAAAAATGTTCGCGAAAGAATTCTAGATTTAGAAATAGAAGAATCATTGGATATTTTGAATTTTTAGAGGATGTTTGAAAATTCCTCTTGTTAGTAGAAAAAGGTTTTATATCCCCCTAAATCCCCCTTAAAAAGGGGGACTTTGAGAGTATTTTCCGCCCTTGTTAAGGACTTTGAGAGTATAGGACTCCTATTTGATTTTTGAAAAAAACTCGGTAAACCTTAATATTATAGAATCCTATAGCAAGATTGCCTATTCCCTATTGCCTACCTACACAAATCAGTTCACCAAATCAAACCGTATTCCTATATTTTCCCCCCTTGTTAAGGGGGGCTAGGGGGGATCTGGATACAAAGACTTGAAACTTATTATTGTTAGAAGCCCCGTTGTCTAAAGGACAAACGGGGTCATTTATGTATTCAATTGAGCCATTCAAGCAGGGTTAGATTGAACTCGCTTTTGAAGCAAATTGATGATGGAAGCTTTTTCTAGAAGTCCTACCAGTACACCATTACCTTGAATTACGGGAAGTGCAGATAGATTGTTCTGTTCTAGAAGTTGTACAACTTCCAATAAGGGTTTGTCGGATTCTACAGTCGCAGACATTTCTACAGGTTTCATCACTTCCCCAATTTGAGTTTCTGACCAATTGATAGTGGGGATAGTTCGCAGGTTATCTACGGATATTGCTCCTACTAATTGTCCTTCATCATCAGTGACTAAGAATCGGTTCCAACTTTGTCCGTTTAAAATCCGTTCATCAGCAAACTCTCTGAGAGTGAGACGAGCAGAAATAACTGGGCTATCTAGTGTTACCGCATCAGCTGCTGTCAAACCAGTCAGTTTTTCTTGGACTCTAGCAAACTGTGCTGCATTACCCGCATTTTGCAGGAGGAAGAAACCGATGAGCAAGTTCCAGAAATTAGCAAAGCTACCAAAGAATAGTAATGGGAGTAAACCGGATGCGATCGCAACCCATCCAAAGATTTGACCAACTCGACTGGCAAAAACTACACCTCTGTAAGGATTTCCTGTAAACTTCCATACAGCTGCTTTCAATATGTTACCACCATCTAAAGGCAAGCCTGGAATGAGGTTAAATAGCGCTAGTACTAGGTTAATATATGCTAGAACACTAAGAATTGCAGCAAACGGTCCGGTTGCAGAAGTGGCAAATCCTATTGCAGTAAATAGACTGAATAGTAATAGACTGACTAACGGACCTGCGATCGCAACCCAAAAAGCCTCAGCCGGGGTTTTCGATTCTTTTTCTAAACTTGCCAATCCACCAAAAATAAACAGTGTAATTGACTTAACACTGATTCCTTGACGAATTGCAACAAAGCTGTGACCCAACTCGTGGGCGACAACAGAGGAAAATAATAACAGAGCTGTCAGCAACCCCAATAATATAGCTAGTCCCCCACCCAATTGAGGAAATTGTGCCCCCAATCCAGTGCTATAGCTAAAAGTGACTAAGCCCAAGATGAGAAACCAGGATGGATGGATATAAAAGGGAATCCCAAAGAGGTTGCCAACTCGAATTGTACCATTCATGTTGTTTACCTTTGATTTCAACGAGGAAAGGTTCGTTTCACCTCTCGATGTCTCTATCGTAACGAAATATTAAGGGTTTTTAATCTTTGTAACGGTAGTGGTGTCCGTCTGTAAAGGTACGGTTTTCTGACTACAAAGGGTGTGGGGTGTAGGGTGTGGGGCTCACAAGGGTAGGTTTTTTACTCTTGGGTGTTGGCAAGACTTGGAGGACAAGGAAGGAAAGTAGACCAGGAAGTTTTCTTACCCAAAAACGAGCAATAATTAAGTATAATTACGTAATTTTTCATCTCTTCCTTGTCCACTTTCCCTCCGTGTCTTCCTTGTCTTACCCGTTCTAGATGTATATGTAAAAAACCTACACCTGTGAGAGGGTGTGGGGTGCAGGGTGGGATTGAACGCTAAAAATAGCCGCAAGCCATGTATGATTTATTTACATAAATTTACGTAATTTCCTCACGAATTCCTCAAACTCTTCTCATAAAAAGATAAATGTAGGGTACAGATTGTATTCCAACCCAATACCGGAAAGGATAAAGCCAAGAAATAAATTTCGCAGCTTTTAGTTAAAGTCAGTTAAATCTGATCGTATTTGATGATTTAATTTTTAACCCGTTTTAACGGGTTTAAGCTTTAAGCCCGAATTTTAATTCAGGGCTCAAGATTGTAATACAAGCTTTCCACATAACAAGGAATCAAAATCTATGTTGCATACAAGTGTTGAACAAGATTATAACCAAACTCCTAGAGAGAAAGCTTTGGTGCTGTGGTTCGAGGAAGTTGGGATTGCAGATATTCCCCTAGTAGGTGGTAAAAACGCCTCTTTGGGTGAAATGATTCAACAACTTTCCCCTTTAGGTATTAATGTCCCCAATGGTTTTGCAACGACAGCATATGCTTATCGTTACTTTATTGAAAGAGCAGGTTTAGAAGACAAACTACGAATGTTGTTTGCTGACTTAGACGTTGAGGATGTTAACAATTTGCGCTTGCGTGGTAAACAGGCTCGTTCCTTGATTCTGCACACACCGTTTCCACAAGAATTAGAAGATGAAATTGCAAACGCGTATATTGCATTATGCCAACGCTATAACGAAGCTGCAAAATCTTACGAAAATATAGGAGTTCAAGACCAAGAGGAATACTTACGTTATAGTAGCGACACAGATGTAGCTGTACGTTCTAGTGCAACTGCGGAAGATTTACCAGACGCCAGTTTTGCTGGACAACAAGAAACTTATCTAAACGTTCACGGAGTGACAGCCGTTCTAGAAGCTTGTCATAAATGTTTTGCTTCTCTGTTTACCGATCGCGCCATCTCCTATCGTACAATCAAAGGCTTTGACCATTTCAATGTCGCTCTCTCCGTCGGTGTACAAAAAATGGTACGTTCCGACTTAGCAACATCTGGTGTGATGTTCTCTATAGATACTGAAACTGGTTTCAAGAATGCTGCACTCATCACCGCTGCTTACGGATTGGGTGAAAACGTCGTTCAAGGTGCGGTGAACCCGGATGAGTATTTTGTATTTAAACCTACACTCCAACAAGGTTGTCGTCCGATTCTGGAAAAACGTCTAGGTACTAAAGAAATTAAGATGGTCTATGATGTTGGCGGTTCTAAGCTAACGAAAAACGTTTCCGTACCAGAATCAGAAAGAGTCAAATATGCTCTAAGTGATGATGAAATCCTTACCCTAGCACGTTGGACTTGCATCATTGAAGACCACTACTCTCATGTTCGAGGGACTTACAGCCCAATGGACATTGAGTGGGCGAAAGATGGGATAACTGGACAATTATTTATTGTTCAAGCACGTCCGGAAACTGTACAGTCGCAAAAATCTCAAAACGTTATACGAAATTATAAACTTCAACAAATCAGTGATGTGTTAGTCACGGGAAGGGCTGTAGGTTCCATGATTGGTGCTGGTCAGGCGCGGGTCATCCTAGACGTTCACAAGATTGACCAATTCCAAGCTGGTGAAGTTTTAGTCACCAATAAGACAGACCCAGATTGGGAACCAATCATGAAACGTGCGAGTGCAATTATCACCAACTCCGGTGGAAGAACTTGTCACGCAGCAATTATTGCTAGGGAATTGGGTATTCCGGCGATAGTTGGTTGTGGTAATGCTACAGGTATTCTCAGAACTGGTCGAGAAGTGACAGTCAGTTGTGCAGAAGGTGAAGAAGGTAAGGTTTACTCTGGTATATTACCTTTTGAAATTCAAGAAACGACTCTAGACCAATTACCCCGCACCCGTACCAAAATCATGATGAATGTGGGTAATCCAGAAGAAGCCTTTGCTCTGTCTGGTACACCTTGTGATGGTGTTGGGTTAGCAAGGTTAGAGTTTATTATTGCTAACCATATTAAAGCCCATCCATTGGCGTTGATTCATTTTGACGAGTTAGAAGATGATTTGGTGAAGCAAGAAATAGCCAAACTAACCGCACTTTATCCCAATAAGCCAGACTTTTTCGTTGAGAAGTTGGCTCAAGGTATGAGCATGATTGCTGCAGCATTTTATCCCAATCCAGTTGTGGTGCGGATGTCTGACTTCAAGAGTAATGAATACGCGAACCTCTTAGGTGGTAAACAGTTTGAACCGAAGGAAGAAAACCCGATGATTGGTTGGCGTGGTGCGTCTCGCTACTACGATCCAAAATATCGTGAAGGTTTTGCTCTAGAGTGTAAGGCGTTGAAGCGTGTCCGCGAAGATATGGGCTTGACAAATGTGATACCAATGATTCCTTTCTGTAGAACTCCTCAAGAAGGACGTAAGGTGTTAGCGGAAATGGAAAAACACGGCTTGAAGCGTGGCGAAAATGGTCTGCAAGTCTATGTTATGTGCGAGATTCCTAGCAACGTGATTTCCGCAGATCAATTTAGCGAAGTGTTTGACGGGTTCTCGATTGGTTCCAATGACTTGACACAACTTACTCTCGGATTGGATCGTGATTCTGCATTGGTGGCTGATATTTTTGATGAACGCGATCGCAGTGTGAAAGAGATGATCCAAATGGCGATTTCTAAAGCGAAGAAGAACAACCGCAAGATTGGTATTTGTGGTCAAGCACCCAGCGATTATCCTGAGTTTGCACGTTTCCTTGTCGAGTTAGGAATTGATTCTATCAGTCTCAACCCTGATACAGTTATTAAGACAATGTTGGAGATTGCGGAAGCGGAAAGGTAATTTGTTGGCGTTGTATAAGATGCAATACGGTTGGTGTTAAGGGCAATTGTAACCGAGCATCTTCAGTTAATACCCCATTAGAGGATGTTTTAAAAGTCCTCTTGTTGGTAGCAAAACGTTCTAGATCCCCCTAAATCCCCCTTAAAAAGGGGGACTTTGAGAGTATTTTCCCCCCTTTTTAAGGCAGGGCTGATTCATTCGTAATGATATGTATTTTGTCAATATGATTGGCGATAAATATCAGGGCAAAAGTCATAAATTGTTGACCATCCTGATGCCTAACATTGAATGCCAAGCTCGTTTTTTATCTCCTGAACCCTTGCATTTGTACGCCTTTTAGGGAATGAATCAGCCCTGCTTTTTAAGGGGGGCTAGGGGGGATTTGGATACAAAGGTAGACTTTACAAACATCCTCTTAGGAACGTCTTCAGCAAAGAAGCAAGATGTCAGCTATGAGGGGAAATGCTACTTCGATTAGGCGCGGTTTATCAGTCATTGCAATTTTTAATTTTAGGTTTTAATTATGTTTCAAATAGTAAATTTAGATTTTTTGAGGAGGATGCCAACCTGCTAATACCCATTGTTGTCTAACTGTCACCTGCCTGTAATCGAACTTTTTCTCTTATTGTTTCTGACATCTAGACTAAACTCATGCATCTATAGGTTCTCGTAAACCTCGCTGAACTGCTTCACGTAATGCCTGAGCTTTCAGTAAGAGTTTTTCTTGGTAGACTTGCATGAGAGCTACAAGTTCAGAATGCTCAGTATTCGTAAGTGTTCCAGCTTGTTGATTATATAACAATTCACTTAACCTTTGGTCTTGTTCTGGTTCCATCTGTAAGTCGGTGAGGGCAATAACTTCTTCGTCAGGTAAAGAAGCAATAAAGGTAACTTCTAAGCTGTTAGTAGATACAGATTGGGAACTTATAGGAGAGAAAGAAAGTGTAATCACTTGTGTCAAAACATCAGATAGATTCCGATTAGTGAGTTGGGCAAAGTGTTCGGCTTTTTGATAAATTTCATCTGGTAAATTTAGGGTAATTTGAGTAGCCATAGAATTTGATTCTCCTCTACTATTGCTGACAAGGTATTGACTCAAAAAATTTCGGAAACATATATATATAAAGATTAAGAGTTGAAAGTTTGTATGCAATGAGATAATCATTCGCTTTCGCAATACAATAGGATTATAATTGTCAAAAATAGAAATTTTGCTCATCCTACCATCTAAGTAAGTCGGCACAATAAAACAAATGTATGTTGAGTTTTGTAAAAACCCTAGAACTAAGTATTCATAAGCTCTTTGATGATTTTACATTTCGTTACATAGGTTGATTTTTTAACGCCGACTTCCTTAGTAAAATAGAGATAGCCTCAAATAGTTAAAAGACTGTGGCTGGAGATTAACCGATGGAAACAATCGATATTAACCAAGCTTTAACTGAAATATCAAACCTAATTGAAAAAGCGGTCGATGGCAAAGAAATTATTATCACCAAAAACAACCAACCAATAGTCAAATTAGTTTCCATACAATCCCTCTCATCACGCCCTCCGCTTTTTGGCAGCGATCAAGGTTTAATTTCCATAACTGATGATTTTGATGAACCTTTAGAAGATTTCAAGGATTATATGTAGTGAAACTCTTGTTAGATACCCATAGTTTGATTTGGTTTTTTTCTGGCGATTCTAAACTAAGTAATACTGCTCAAATATACATAGAGGATGTTAAGCATCAAAAATTAATTAGTTTAACGTCCGTCTGGGAAATGGCAATTAAACAAAGCAAAAATAAATTAACTTTAGCCTTACCATTAGAAGATTATATTCAACAAAAAGTCAAGCTAGAAGATTTTGAATTACTCCCAATTAATTGGAATCATCTAGCTATTATTTCCTCTCTACCCTTCCATCATAATGACCCTTTTGATCGCCTAATAATTGCACAAGCTATAGTTGAAAGAATTCCGGTTTTAAGTCGAGATTTAGCCTTTGATTCCTATGGAATTCAACGGATTTGGGATTAAGTGCGATAGCCGAAGGCTTAAGCTTCGCTTATCGCGCTTTGTGGGATAACGCTCAAAGTCGATGTAAACTCCATTGTTTTGCTACTTTAATGCCCTGACAATGGCTAAATTGGTTGCACACTCAGGCGATAGCCGAGATGGTGCAGGATAAGGCTGATGGTTCGCAGTTCCGGGTTACCTTCAGAGGACAACACCCGGTAAAGATTCTGGCGGTTCAACCCGGTTTTTTCCGCAAGGGAAGTCATTCCCTCCCGTGCTTCTACCACGTTCCGCAGTGCTTCCAGAAAAAATGCCAAATCGCCATCCTGTTCGTAGTCTTCAAAAGCAACGTTCAGGTAAGACTTTGCCATTTCTGGGTTCTGTAGCTGCTCAAACACAACTTCGTCATGGCTTTTCAGTTTCTTGCTCATCGTGTTCCTCCTGATAGGTGAAGGGAATGGCGATCAGACATCGATAAAGAACAAGCAGATCGCACTCTTTAGGGGCTTACGTCGAACTCAGGTTCTAGCAAACAAGTGTATGCGAGTTTCTTTTCTCCCCAGTGCTTGGGTTTATGGGAATTTAAATTAAATTCAAAAATTGAACTGTTCTGGAGATATCTAACAAATAATTCCCAGTCATTTCTCTTAAATACATGAATGGCAGACTTACGTGAAACTTACTCAGGCGATAATCTGGTAACCGCGACCAAATAAAGCGCTCGGTATCTGGAGCTTTCCAAAATTCAAGATGATTCATCCGAGCGATAAGCCGGAGGCTTAACGGAGTACAGCCGTATCGCACCTGTTAAGTCTTGATTATCTTAGTGCAACGTGCTTTGTCCAAAGCGTGTTATCAATTCCTCACGGGAAGAGGTGAGCAAAAGGTTGGCGACTTCATCATCCGGCAGTTGGGTTAGTGGCTCAACGATTGATGAAAGCTCTTCGTCAAGAACACCAAATCGGCTCTTGAGTAAGCTCTGAATTAAATTTTTTGCTTTTTCAAGTCGTCCAATGCGCTCAATGCTGCTAATGTAGGGCATTTGATTTTCCTCCTCGAATTGTCTGAGTTCATCTCGTAAGGTAACTTCCAACGGTTCCGGCAGGCGCATCATGCTATCCACTACCAGGAATATATTGATAATATCTTGTCGGCCATACCCGCGCCTGTAAAGTCCTTTGATCAAGCGCAGTTTCCATTGCAACCGCTCTGAGGCGGCTTGGGTCGTAGCCTGGGTTTTGCGATGCGCCATCACTACCACAGCGAACGGGTTACTGCTCGACTCCAGCGTTTCCCATGCATAGTCTAACAATTTAACGATGGGAAACCGCAGTTGCATAGAGCAGCCCCAATGCCCGTAACCATATTCCTGGGGTCGCCAGTTGGGTTGAGAGTCTCCCAGCACGGCTAAACTTACTACTTCTCGACCATAGCGGTCAAAAATTTTATAGTGATAGGTAAAGATTCGTTTTGCAAAACCGGTGTCCGTTTGGCTTTGGATTTCGATATGCAGGAGAAGCCACGCTTCCTCGCCGTCTCTGAGCCAGACCTTAAGCAGCTTATCAACAAAGCGCGTGCTAATTTCAGCATCCCGAACAATCTGGGTAAACTCCTTGTCAAGGAATTCGTATCCCCGCTCCCACGCGATTTCCCGATGTGCTTCTGGGAAGAAAAAGGCAACAAATGCCTCGAAATACTGTTCAATCGCCGCTTTCCACGATTCGTCGTAATTTGCAGGAACATTGGTTTCTGGTTCCGTCATGCCGTTACTGTCAATACAGTCCTAAATGTTACTAGGACGTTTTACCACAAGACTTCGCCACCTTCAACAAATCCACGCTATATTGCGTGAAACTTTTCTAAAGCACGGTTAAAACGTACTTCGACAGATGGCAAGAAAATCAATAACGTAACTGCTTGCAATCAGCTTCACACCATCAATAATGAGGACACTGGTGATAGTCGCACACTTACCGGGCCAATATGACGAGCTCAGACAATTTGAGGAGGAGAATCAAATGCCCTACATTAGTAGCATCGAGCGCATTGGACGACTTGAAAAAGCAAAAGGTTTAATTCAAAGCCGCAGTTTAGAACTCGGTTTTGAGGGTCGGGTCGAACTTGCAATCAAGCAGTCAGCTATGATCGAGAATTAGCGATCGCTCGACCGGGGCAGTCAGTGCTTTATCGATTAAGATACAAAATACACTTATTTTTAATTATATCTTAATCTTTGCCAAAATGAATATAAAGCAAATTACTGAGGCAATTCTTGATTATCGATTTTGGATTACGGATCATGCAGATGAAGAAGCAGAAGACGATCAATTGTCTTTCGATGAAATTTATCATTCTGTCCTGTATGGTGAAATTATAGAAGACTATCCCAATCATCAACCCTATCCCCGCTGTCTAAATCTATGGCGGAAAACTTCGCAACTGAGCCAATTCATAGTGTCTGGGATTATGATCTTGAAACAGACACAGCTATTTTAATTACTATATATCGACCTGATCCTAAAAGATGGATTAATAGAAAAATAAGGAGATATTAATGAAAAAGCCGAAAAAATGCCCTAATTGTCAAGGAGAAGTAATCACCAAACAAGTTGAAAAGCTCCTCAAAGGTGGGGAAAATACAGCTATTGTTCTTGTAGAAGCAGAAGTATGTTTAAATTGTGGTGAACGACTATATAAACCCGATGTTGTCAGACAGTTTGCCCAGATCCGAGCCAAACTTAAAAATCAAGAAACCAAAGACTTTGAATTAATTGGACAATCGTTTAGCGTGCGATCGCCAATCTTGTAAGGTGCGTTAATTGCGGTACTAGGCGAGAATTTTGGGCATGGGAATGGTATAAATGTACAAAGACGGCTTTATTTGATTTTAACCCCAGTTTAAGCTCTTTGATATCAAAATGCATTACAGGGCCAAGTACCCTACTATCAATTGTGATAGAGCTAATTTTGCTCCTTCCCTTAAACACACACGATAATGTTTTTCTTACAATATGCGATATAGATATGTCTGACAAAGTCCTCTTTTAAATTAAAAACGTGAAATCAGTAGAGTTATTTACGGGTGCTGGAGGTTTGGCGATAGGAACAGCTTATGCAGGCTTCCATCACTTAGCACTCGTCGAACGAGATAAGCACAGCTGTCACACCATCCGGGAAAATCAACACCGGAGGATGTCTGTTGTTGAGGACTGGCGCGTCCATGAGATGGATGTTGCAAATTTTGATTTTTCTACTGTTGATGGGGAAATAGATTTACTGGCTGGTGGACCACCTTGTCAGCCGTTTTCCATTGGTGGTAGACATGGTGCCTATCTTGACTCGCGGGATATGTTTCCCCGGTTTTTTCAAGCAGTGCGCGAGTTACGCCCTAAAGCTTTCCTAATTGAGAATGTGAGGGGGTTGGTGCGTCAAAATTTTCTCAATTATTTTGAGTATATTACTTTACAGCTTGCCCACCCCGAACTACAACCCAAACCGCATGAGTCTTGGATTGACCATTTGGCACGGCTGGAACGCCATCACAACAGTGGTGTCAGCGATGACCTTGGTTATCGGGTGACTTTTAGGTTGCTTAATGCGGCTGATTATGGTGTAGCGCAAAAACGGGAACGGGTTTTTATCGTGGGTTTCCGTTCCGATTTAAATGCTCATTGGTCTTTTCCCGAACCAACCCATACCTGTGAAGCACTCATTTGGCAGAAGTGGGTGACTCTTGAGTATTGGGAGAGGCACGGTATTTCCAGTCATGACCGTCCAGAGATGCCAGCTTTCTTAAAATCGCGTTTGTCACGATTTGGAGCAAATTTGTTGGGTACGATCGCTGCCCCTTGGCGTACTGTCCGCGATACTATTTCTGACCTACCACCACCTGAAAACATCGATTTAACTGCATCCATACCCAACCATGTTTATATGACCGGGGCGAGAAGTTACCCAGGACACACAGGTAGTCTTTTGGATGAGCCAGCTAAAACTTTAAAAGCAGGGGTACATGGTGTTCCTGGTGGGGAGAATATGCTTGCCTTACCATCTGGGGAAGTGCGTTATTTTACGGTACGGGAAGCGGCGAGATTGCAGACTTTTCCCGATGATTATTATTTTCCCTGTACCTGGGGTGAGTCGATGCGTCAAATAGGCAATGCGGTTCCTGTCACCCTTGCTTATATTATTGCTTCTAGCATCTATAGCTATTTGCAGAAATTAACATCTGGCAGAAAAATTGTCAGTCGTTCGAGGGCTTTGGTATCCATGCACCAGGTAGGGGAAGAGGAGCACAGATGCAATCGATGTGGGATGAAATACACCCCGGACGATCATTTGCAGTACAGTTACCAGCTAATCCGGTAAGGAGCGAGAGTTTGCAACCGTTAATTTGGGCTTAGACACAATTAGACAAAAGTAGACAAGTCTACCCAGT